>JAKQNO010000050.1 GCA_029565735.1 bacterium | reverse complement strand
CTTTCAAACAGGTACATAACAGAGCGTTTTCTTCCGGACAAGGCTATTGACCTTATTGACGAAGCAGGCGCAAGGGCAAGGCTTTACGCGACCACACTTCCTGACGACATAAGGGAGCTGGACAAAGAAATAGAGCAGGTCCGCAAGGAACTTGAAGCTTCCGCCAAAGCGCAGGAGTATGAAAAAGCCGCGGGTTACAGGGACAAGATAAACGAACTTAACCGCAGGCGCGTGGAAATGAAAAAGAAGTTTGACAACAGCAAGTCAAAAAACGTGCCGGTAGTAAAGGCGGAAGACATTGCGTATATTATTTCAAAGCAGACAGGCGTCCCTCTTTACAAGCTTGAAGAAAAAGAATCGGAAAAGCTTTTAAAGATGGAAGAGGAATTTTCAAAACGCCTCATAGGCCAGCAGGAAGCGATTGTGGCTGTTTCAAAGGCGATAAGGCGTTCAAGGTCGGGAATGGCGGATCCGAACAAGCCCATTGGTTCTTTTATCTTTCTTGGGCCCACAGGCGTGGGCAAGACTGAAATGGCAAGGTCGCTTGCGGACATTCTTTTTGAGGACCGCGAGGCGCTGATAAGGATTGACATGTCAGAGTATATGGAAAAGTTCGCGGTATCGCGCCTTACAGGCGCCCCCCCC
Source organism: bacterium (assembly GCA_029565735.1). Lineage (GTDB taxonomy): Bacteria > Oederibacteriota > PGYV01 > PGYV01 > PGYV01 > PGYV01. The sequence continues at coordinate 2,211 of JAKQNO010000050.1, read as the reverse complement.
GGATATGTGGGTTTTGAGGACGGCGGACAGCTTACGGAAAAGGTAAGGCGCAGGCCTTATTCCGTTGTGCTCTTTGATGAAATAGAAAAGGCGCACCCGGAAGTTTTCAACATACTTCTGCAGCTTTTGGAAAACGGCAGGCTTACTGATTCCATAGGAAGGGTGGTGGATTTTAAGAACACAGTGGTCATCATCACTTCCAATATAGGTTCAAAGCATATAGAGAAAAGCAAGACTCTTGGTTTTTCGCGCGAGGCCGTGGATGAAATTTCCTACGACAAAATGAAAGAGCATGTGATGGAAGACCTGAAAAAAGCCATGAACCCGGAACTTTTAAACAGGGTTGATGAAATAATAGTGTTCCATCCGCTTGGAAAAGAAGACGTGGGCAGAATTGTGGATATAATGCTTGTTGATGTCTTAAAAAGGCTGGGAGAAAAAGGAATGGAAGTTAAAATATCAGAACCCGCAAGGGAGCTTATAGCGGAAAAAGGGTTTAATCCCATGTACGGGGCAAGGCCCTTAAGAAGGTCAATACAAAGCCTTTTAGAGGACCCGCTGGCGGAAAAAATTCTTGAAGGCAATATTAAAGGTTCAAAGAAGATAGACGTGGAAAGGGAAGAAGAAAAACTGGTTTTCAAGGACAGCCTTTGAAAGTATTAAGAAGCGTACTTACAATACTGCTCTCTGTCGCCTGCGTTCTGGCGGCGGCGCTTGTAATAGCCATGAAGAGCGGTATTATAACCGATTACGCGAAAGATTATGTTGAGGCAGAGCTGTTTAAGAATACCGGCAGAAATATAAGAATAGGTTCAATAAGGCTTGGCTTTGTTGACAATATCATAATAAGCAATGTTTCCATTCCCGCGGCAAGGACCGCGGCCGCCGCGGGCGAAATTGCGTTTATTAAAAAAACCGTAATCCGCCTTAATCTTGTTGATTACTTTCTGAAAAAAAGAAATATTGACACACTGCTTTCGCATATTATCGTGGACGGCCCTGTTATAAAAATAGAAAAAACAGGCGGGCAGTATAATATTTCAAAACTTTTTGAGCAGAGTTTCGGGGCGCCGCCTTCGGCCGCGGCAAAAAAAGTCAACGCAAACCTTCCTATTCCTATAAACCGCATCCTGATAGAGAACGGCGCGATTAAATTTCTTGATGCTGACAGGAATTTTTCTTCGGAAATATCATCGCTTAAGGGGACTTTCAGCATAAGCGGTAAAAACAGCAGGTTTAAAATTTTTCTTGCCGGCAGGACAAAAAACAGCGACAGGAAAAATTTCAGCATCGGTTACGAGCAGCCGCTTGGCGGGGGCGAATTTGCGTGCAATGTGTCCCTGAAAGACGAACTGCTTTCCAACTGGCTTGGGTACGCGGTTCCTCCGGAGCAGGCGCAGGCCAAATCCGGGACTATATCGCTGTACGGAAAAATATCCGGGAAAGAATTCAATCCGGCGCTTATGAAGATTTCCCTTAAGGCATCCGTTGATAAAGGCGCGGTGCAGGTAATAAACGGGCCTTATGTTGAAAACATATCCGCGTCGGCCGGGATGGCTGATTCGGCCGCGGAAATATCCGCGATGACTTTTGATGTTTACGGCGGAAAAGGCGTGATTAAGGGAAAGGCGTCGGATTTATTCGGCAAACCGCAATTTGACGGTGTGTTCAGCCTGTCAGAAATAAAAGGCGGGCAGATAAACAGTGATGTGTTAAGCGGGGATTTAAGGGCGGCGGTAAATTTTAAGGGTAATGAAGCCGGATTGAAAGCAGAAGGGGGGCTTTTCTGGGATAAAGGCGCGCTTGGCGGCGCGGCTGTGAAATCGCTTCGCGCCGATATTATTTACGATACCAAAGCAATGCAGCTTAAGAACCTGTCCGGGTTTATCGCGGGCGGAAGGGTTGAAGGCAAAGGGAAAATAAGCCTTGAAAAGGATAAAAAGATAGACGCCTGGTTTAAACTTAAGCAGCTGCAGATGGATAAGATTACAACGGGAAAAGAGTTTGGGGGATTGGCTGACGTAAATATTTCCGCTTTTGGCACGCTTGTGACGCCGGCGGCTTCCGCGGTAATAAAATCAGGAATGATTTCATTTAAAGGAAATGAAATCAGAAACATAAGTTCCGAGTTTGGCATTTCAAAGGGTTCTTTAAAAGCGGTTAATACAACAGTGTTTGATTACGGCAAATACAGCGCTTTAAGGCTTGACG
>JAKQNO010000138.1 GCA_029565735.1 bacterium | reverse complement strand
AACAGGTTCAATCAAGATGCCGGCAGGAGTGGAAATGGTAATGCCGGGGGACCAGGTAACAATAGAAGTGGAACTGATAATGCCGATAGCAATGGAACAGGAATTAAGGTTCGCCATCCGCGAAGGCGGAAGGACAGTAGGTTCGGGAGTTATTACAAAGATTCTGGAATAACAAAAGAGATTAAGAAAGCAGAAGAATGGAGGACCTTAAATGCAGTTAGATACACAGAAGATAAGAATCAGGCTTAAAGCCTATGACCACAAATTACTTGATAAGTCAGTTTCTGACATAATCAAGAAGGTCAAGGAAACCGGAGCGCGTGTTTGCGGCCCAATACCGCTTCCGACAAAGCTTCATAAGTACACAATTGTAAGGTCGCCGCACGTCAACAAGACGTCAAGGGAACAGTTCGAGATGAGAATCCACAAGAGGCTCATAGATATTCTCGAACCAAATAATGACACGGTTGAAAAGTTAAAGACCCTTGACCTGCCCGCGGGCATTGACGTAGAAATCAAGCTGTGAGCGGAGAGTGTAAAAAATGATATCAACGATACTTGGCAAAAAGATAGGAATGACACAGGTTTTTAACGGCAAAGGAGAGGCTGTTCCCGTAACAATACTGGAAATAGCGGACGGTATTGTGGTGGACAAAAAGACGTCCGAAAGGGACGGATACACAGCCGTAAAGTTCGGTTTCTTTGACTGCGAAAAGCCCAAAAGGATGCCCAAAGCATTAAAGGGCGTTTTCAAAAACGAAAAAACAAAGAAAGACCTTCCTTTAAAGAAAGTATTAAAGGAAGTAAGGGTAGATGCAGCGACTGCTGAAAAATTCAATATAGGCGATACGCTTACAATTGAAGCCATGAAAGACCTCAAGTTTGTTGATGTTTGCGGGATTTCAAAGGGTAAAGGGTTTCAGGGTGTTGTAAAAAGGCATAACTTTGCAGGCGGCGCAGCCAGTCACGGAAGCAATCACAAACGCGCTCCGGGCTCTATTGGTTCCAGCACATATCCTGCAAGGGTTTTTAAGAATATGAGGATGGCCGGACACATGGGTGTTGACAGGGTAACGGTTCTTAATCTTGCTGTTGAAAAAGTAGACCTTGAAAATAAGTTTATGCTTGTTCAGGGCGCTGTTCCGGGTTCCAACAACGGCGTTGTTGAAATAAGAAAAAGCGTTAAAAAGAAGTAAACGAAAAGGAGATTTCACTAATGAAACTTGACGTAGTTGATAAAGAAAACAAGAAGCTGGAAGAATTTGAGATAGCCGACAGCGTTCTTACAGTTGAAGCAAAGGATAACGCGGTTCATGATGTGATTCTGGCTTATCAGCAGAATCAGCATAACGGTTCATCCAACACGCTTACAAGGGCTGAAGTACGCGGGGGCGGAAGAAAACCATGGAAACAGAAAGGGACAGGCCGCGCCAGGCACGGTTCCAACAGGTCGCCTATCTGGAAAGGCGGCGGCGTCACATTTGGCCCAAGGCCGCTTAAGGCAAGGATGGAAGTTCCTAAAAAACAGAAAAAAGCAGCCATGCAGATGGTTGTAGCCGGCAAGCTAAAAGACGGCGAAATTAAAATAATAAACACTATGGATTTTGCTCAGCCAAAGACAAAAGATGTTTCTGAAATGCTTAAGAAGATGAAGCTTAACGGAAAAAAAGTCCTGTTTGTTTTGGAAAAAGCGGACAATGCGGTTGTGAAATCAGTCCGCAACATAAGGAACGCGGACATTATTACTTCCAAGAATCTTAACGTATATGACCTTATGGTTAATTCAAACATACTTGTCACAAAAAAATCCATGGAAGAAATAATAAGGAGAATAGGGTAATGGATATTTACCAGATAATAAAAAAACCTTCTCTTACAGAGAAAAGCTCCATCGCAAGGGAAAAAGGCAACTTCTATACTTTTGAAGTTGACAGCAAGGCTTCAAAGAAACAGATAAAGGAAGCCGTGGAAAAAATATTCAAGGTTAAGGTTTTAAAAATCAACACCGCGAACCTTCCGGGCAAAGCCAAACGTTTTGGACGCCAGATATCCGCGGCAAGGAAATTTAAGAAAGCAATTGTACAGTTAAAGAAGGAAGATAAAATAGAAATAGTAGAAGGAGTATAAGCCATGGGAATAAAGAGCTTCAGGCCGATTACGCCCTCAAGAAGGATGATGACGGTCGACACAAAAGAGGATGTTACAAAAGATTCACCGGAAAAGTCGCTGACTATAAACCTGAACAACAAGACAGGAAGAAACAGTCTTGGAAGGATTACTTCCCGTTTCAGGGGCGGCGGCCACAGGAAGCTTTACAGGATAATTGATTTTAAAAGGGATAAATTCGAAGTGCCCGCGGTTGTTACCGCCATTGAATATGACCCTTACAGAACATGCAGAATAGCGCTTCTTTCGTATAAAGACGGCGACAAACGTTATATTGTAGCACCTGTCGGTTTAAATGTAGGCGATACAGTGGTAAGTTCTGATACGGCTGAAATTAAGACCGGAAACAGCTTGTCCTTGAATTTCATGCCTGTCGGTACCATCGTGCATAACATTGAAATTACGCCGGGAAAAGGCGGACAGATTGCGCGCGGCGCGGGTTCTTTCGCGCAGATTATGGGCAAGGAAGGCGAGCATGTTGTATTAAAGATGCCTTCAGGCGAACTTCGTATGGTTATGAAAAGGTGCAGGGCGACAGTAGGCCAGGTTGGAAACACAGACCATGAAAATATTATAATCGGCAAAGCAGGAAGAAACAGATGGAGAGGCATTAAGCCAAGAAACAGGGCTATGGCTATGAACCCTGTTGACCATCCTATGGGCGGCGGAGAAGGAAAATCCAAATCCGGCGCGCACCCATGCTCGCCTACCGGCGTAAAGGCAAAGGGTTTCAAAACAAGGGATAAAAAGAAATATTCCAATAAATATATTATCAGAAGGCGTAAAGCAAAAACAGGAGGAACAATATAAATGAGCAGGTCCCTCAAGAAAGGCCCTTACATAGACGAAAAACTGCTTGATAAGGTTTTGAAATCAAATGAAGCAGGCGATAAAAAGGTAATTAAGACATGGGCAAGAAGAAGCGTAATTTCACCGGAAATGGTCGGGGTTACGTTTGCGGTTCATAACGGCAAGAAGTTTGTCCCTGTGTATGTAACTGAAAACATGGTAGGGCACAGGCTTGGAGAGTTTTCGCCGACAAGGACATTTAAAGGCCACGGCGATATGAAAAAAGAATCAGCAGCCAAGAAATAACAGGTAAAGGAGCCAATATAAAATGGAAGCTAAAGCAATAGGAAGGTATTTAAGAATATCGCCCATCAAGTTAAGGCTTGTGGCAAAACAGATAAAGAAAAAAAGCGTCAGCGAAGCCATTTCAACTTTGCAGTTTATGAACAAAGCCGGCGCGCCTCACGTGCTTAAGGTTTTAAAATCAGCCGTGGCAAACGCCGCAAAAAACCATGGCGCGGACGCGGAAAAACTTTATGTTCTTGAATCTGTGGTAAACGACGGGCCTATCATCAAATGGGCAAAAAGATTCCACGCCAGAGCAATGGGAAGGGCTGCGGGTATTCACAAAAAAGCGGCTCACCTTACGATAGTCGTAACAGATAAAAAAATAAAGAAGGAGAGATAATTCCATATGGGCCATAAGATTAATCCGGAAGGAATAAGAATTGGAATAATAAGGACTTGGAAGTCTAAATGGCTGTCCAAAAAGAATTTTAAGGAACTTCTCCTTGAAGATAATAAGATAAGAAAATACATCAAAGAAAAACTTTACAGCGCCGGCATATCGAAGATAGAAATTGAAAGGGCCGGGCAGAAAGCCATAGTGAAGATTCATACCGCGAAGCCGGGAATGATTATCGGCAGAAAAGGAACTGAAGTTGAAGTTTTAAAGAAACAGCTTGAAAAACTTACAGGCAAGCAGATGCTGATAGATCCCGTTGAAGTTAAAAGGCCGGAACTGGACGCACAGCTTGTCGCGGAAAATGTCGCCCAGCAGCTTGAAAAACGAGTCGCGTTCAGAAGGGCTATGAAGAAAGCCATGCAGACAACAATGGCATCCGACGCCGGCGCGCAGGGAATCAAGATATGCACATCCGGAAGGCTTGGAGGCGCTGAAATAGCAAGGACCGAATGGTATACAGAAGGCCGTGTTCCGCTTCAGACATTAAGGGCGGATATTGATTACGGATACGCTATAGCAAAAACCACCTATGGAACAATAGGTGTAAAGGTTTGGATATTCAAGGGCGAAATACTTCCCGGCGAAAATAAAGAATAATTAATACGGAGGATTTTGTACATGCTGATGCCATCAAGGGTTAAATACAGGAAACAGATGAGAGGAAGAATGTCGGGCGTTGCCACAAGCGGCAATAAAGTAAGTTTTGGAGAGTTCGGACTGAAGGCGCTGGAACCTGCATGGGTAACCGCAAGGCAGATTGAAGCCGCGCGCGTTGCAATAAACAGGCAGCTTAAAAAAGGCGGAAAGCTCTGGGTAAGGATATTCCCGGACAAACCGATAACAAAAAAGCCTGCTGAAACAAGGATGGGTAAAGGTAAAGGCGCGCCGGATCAGTGGGTTGTTGTTGTAAAACCCGGAAGAGTTCTTTTTGAACTTGACGGCGTAACGGAAGAAGTGGCACGGTTTGCTTTTAAAAAAGCGGGAGCAAAGCTTCCCATCTTTACAAAATTCACAGCAAGGCACGAGCTGTAATAAAACGGAGGAATAAATGAAGGCGCAGGAATTCAGGGATATGACGTCCGATGAAATTGAAAGAAAGATGACGGAACTTAAAGAACAGCTTTTTAAGCTTAAACTTAAACTTTCAACAAAACAGATAGAAAAAACTTCTCAGATTAAGACTATAAAGCAGGATATCGCAAGGGCTCTTACAGTGCTTAAACAGAAGAAGAACGGCAAGGAGGCTGTAAATGTCGGAAAAAAATAGCAGAAAGACCCTTGAAGGAGTTGTCACTTCGGATAAAGCCGATAAGACCGTTACAGTTACGGTTACAAGGCAGGTTCAGCACCCGCTTTTTAAGAAAATTATCAAAAGGTCAACAAAACTTCTTGCGCACGATGAAACCAACCGGTGCAAGCAGGGAGATACGGTTGTAATTAAGGAAGTTGCTCCGATAAGCAAAAGGAAAAGGTGGATGGTTGTAAGCGTGGTTAAACAGGGAATGCATGAAACCGCCGCCGAAATCAAAGACGGGAGTGAAAACTAATGATTCAGGAACAGTCCAGGCTTGAAGTGGCCGATAATTCCGGCGCGAAAGAAATAATGTGCATCAAGGTGCTTGGCGGATCAAGGGCAAGGTACGCGTCGCTTGGAGACGTCATAGTGGCTTCTGTAAAGGATGCCATACCGGGAGCGCAGGTTAAGAAAAAAGAAGTTGTGAAAGCCGTAATAGTAAGGGTTGTAAAAAAGATCAGAAGAAAAGACGGTACTTATATCAGGTTTGACAATAATTCGGCTGTTATTATAAATGACCAGAATAACCCGAGAGGAACACGCATATTCGGGCCGGTTGCAAGGGAATTAAGGGAGAAGAACTTCCTTAAGATAATTTCCCTGGCGCCTGAAGTCGTTTAGGAGGACAACATGAAAGTTAAAATTAAAAAGAACGACATAGTTACCGTTATCAAAGGAAAAGACAAAGGCAAAAGCGGCAAAGTGCTTAAAATGTTTGCTGATGACAGAAGAATTGTTGTGGAGAAGATAAATTTTGTAAAAAGGCACACAAAACCTTCACAGAAAGTTCAGCAGGGCGGAATTATTGAAAAAGAAGCCGCAATAAGAATAGACAATGTTATGCTTATCTGCAACAAATGCGGAAAGCCTACCAGGGTAAAAGTTGGAATGATTGCGGACAATAAGAAAGTAAGAATCTGCAAAAAATGCAATGAAATGCTTGATGAAAAGTAAAAATCCAGGAGGAGCTTAATAATGGCGGCCAGGCTTAAGGAAAAATACAAAAAAGAAGTAATACCAAAGATGATGCAGGGCGAGGGATTTAAAAATCCCAATGAAGTCCCGAAACTTGTTAAGATTGTCGTGAATATGGGCGTTGGCAAAGCAACCCAGGACGCAAAAGTGCTTGATGAAGCTGTTGACCAGCTGACGCAGATCACAGGGCAGAAACCCCTTGTTACAAAGGCCAAGGTTGCCATATCAAATTTCAAATTAAGGCAGGGAATGGCGATAGGATGCAAGGTAACCTTAAGAGGGGAAAAGATGTATGAATTCGCCGACAGGCTTATTTCTCTTGCGCTTCCAAGGGTAAGGGATTTTAACGGAGTGCCGCGCACAAGTTTTGACGGCAGGGGCAACTACACCCTTGGCCTGAAAGAACAGATAATATTCCCGGAAATTAAATTTGACAAGGTTGCCAATATAATGGGAATGGACGTAACCTTTGTAACAACCGCAAAGAAAAATGAAGACGCGCTGGCATTGCTTGAAAATCTGGGAATGCCTTTCAGAAAAAAATAAGGAGGACTTATTAGGTGGCTACCAAGGCAATTGTAAATAAATCAAACAAGAAACCAAAGTTTAAATCAAGGGCTTACAACCGCTGTCAGATATGCGGAAGGCCCAGGGCATATATGAGAAAGTTCGGAATATGCAGGTTATGCTTCAGGGAACTCTCCTATAAAGGCGAGATACCCGGAATAAAAAAGTCAAGCTGGTAAAGGAGGAACAATGGATTCTATCGGCGATATGCTTACAAGAATTAGGAATGCCAACATGAAAATGAAAGATTATGTTGATGTTCCTTCTTCGAAACTGAAACAGAATATTGTAAAGCTTTTAAAGGACGAGGGCTTTATAAAAGGCTACAGGTATATAGAAGACAATAAGCAGGGCATCGTAAGGGTATACATGAAGTACGGTGTCAACAAAGAAAAGCTTATTAACTCGCTTAAAAGGGTAAGCAAACCTTCAAGGCGTGTTTATATGGGCAAGGACAAAATGCCTAAAATTAAAAGCGGACTTGGAGTGCTTGTGGTATCAACTTCCAAGGGAATAATGACAAGCCAGAAAGCAAGAGAGCTTAACATTGGCGGCGAAATAATCTGCGAAATATGGTAAAGGAGAAATAAACTATGTCAAGAATTGGAAAGCAGCCTGTTGCAATACCTTCAGGCGTTAAAGTTACAAACAGCGGCAGTCTTTTAAAGATTGAGGGGCCCAAGGGAAAAGCCGAACATGTTATAAATAACAAGTTCGAGTATAAAGTTGAAAACAACGAAGTGGTTGTTGTTCCCAGGACTAACGTAGAAAAAGACAAAGCGTCAAAAGCACAGTTTGGAACTGAAAGGGCTGTAATCGCGAATAAGGTAAAGGGCGTTGCCGATGGTTATGTAAAAGTGCTTCTTTTAAAAGGCGTCGGATACAGGGCTCAGATGCAGGGTACAAAAATTACAATGGCTATGGGTTTTTCGCATCCGGTGGTTTTTGACATACCTGCCGGTGTTAAAGCGGAAGTAACGGAAAACCAGACAAAAATAACCGTAACAGGCATAGACAAGCAGCTGGTAGGCGAGACAGCGGCAAAATTAAGAAAAGTAAAGCCGCCTGAACCTTATCAGGGCAAGGGAATAATGTATGAGGATGAACGTGTAAGAAGAAAAGCCGGAAAGAGCGCGGCAGGAGCAAAAGGCAAATAACGGTAAAAATAAAAGAAATGCCGGAGGATAAAGGCTAATATGAAGATAACAAAAAGAACAGCTGCACCAACAGCCAAAAGAATTTTAAGGCACGAACGCGGAAGAAAAAAAGTAACAGGCACACAGGAAAGGCCAAGGCTTGCTTTTTACAGGGGAGCAAACTCCCTTTACGCGCAGGTTATTGATGACGAGGCGCAGAAAAGCCTTTTTGGCATGGCGACAAACACCAAAAACGCGGAAATCAAAGGCAAGAACAAAGAGTCCGCTGTTAAACTTGGAAAAGCTATTGCCGAAAAGTGCAAGGCAAGCAAGGTGGAAACTGTGGTATTTGACAGAGGCGGTTTTCAGTTTCATGGAGTTGTAAAGGCTTTTGCTGACGCGGTTCGCGAAGGCGGAGTTAAATTCTAATTTAGATTACGGGAGGCCGTTTTGAGAGTAAGGATTGATTCGACAAAGTTGGATTTAAAGGAAAGAATAATTGCCATAAACAGAGTTGCTAAAGTTGTAAAAGGCGGCAAAAGGTTTAAATTCAGCTGCCTGGTGGTAGTCGGCGACGGCCACGGATATGTGGGTTACGGCCTTGGAAAAGCAAGAGAAGTGCCGGAAGCCATCAAAAAAGCGGTTAACAGGGCAAAAAAGAACCTTGTACTGCTTCCTTTGAAAGGCACAACAATACCTTTTGAAGTTACAGCCGAATCAGACGCGGCAAAAGTGCTTTTAAAGCCGGCATGCGCCGGTACAGGCGTTATCGCGGGCTCCGCGGTGCGCGCCATTGTGGAATCCGCCGGAGTTCACGACATTATTTCAAAGTGCGTCGGCAGGACCACCAATCCTTTCAACGTGGTATACGCCACATTTAAAGCGATTGATATGCTTTGTGATCCTGAAAAAATCATTGCGTTAAGGAAGGGCAAATAACATGGCAAAGATAAAAGTTACTCTTAAAAAAGGCCTTGCCGGAAAGAACAATAAGAACAGGGAAATAGTAAGGGTTATGGGCTTAAGAAAAGTTGGCGACACCAAGGAATATGAAAAGACACCGGCGATTGAAGGTATGATTAAAAAAGTTGCATACCTCTTAAGCGTTGAAGAGAAATAACGGAGGATAAAACATGAAATTCAGCGATTTAAAGATAACCAAAAGCAAAAGGAAAAAGAAGACAAGGATAGGGCGCGGAACCGGAAGCGGAATGGGCAAAACAGCCGCGTACGGCGCAAAGGGACAGAGGGCAAGAAGCGGCGGCGCAAAAGCTCCGTGGTTTGAAGGCGGACAGCAGAGGCTTACGCAGAGAATACCAAAGTCCGGATTTAACAATCCTTTCCCGACAGAGTATGAAATAGTAAACGTATCAACCCTTGACAAAAAATTTGAAGCGGGCGCGACAGTTGACGCGGCTTCGCTTTACGCCAAAAGGTGCATTAACAGCAAAGATTCACTTGTTAAAGTCCTTGGAGACGGCGAGATAACAAAAGCTCTTAACGTGAAAGTGAACAAACTTTCAAAAACGGCTGAAGAAAAGATTAAAAAAGCCGGCGGAGAGGTAATTGCATAATGAATAATTCACTCGTAAATATATTCAGGATACCGGAGCTTAAGAAAAGGCTTTTATTTGTGCTTGGGATGCTTTTTGTTTTCAGGCTTGGGACTCACATTCCCACGCCGGGCATTGATACGCATGTTATGAACAGCCTTATCAGTTCGCAGTCAGGCGGGCTTCTTGGATTTCTTGATATGTTTTCGGGCGGCGCATTAAGAAACTTTACCATTTTTGCCCTTGGGATTATGCCTTATATTTCGGCATCCATCATTCTTCAGCTTTTAACCGCGGTAATACCCGCCCTTGAAGCGCTTTCAAAAGAAGGCGACGCGGGCAGAAAAAAGATAACGCAGTATACAAGGTACTTAACCGTGGCAATCTGCGCGGTTCAGTCATTCGGTATAACTTTTTGGCTGAAATCCGTGGCAATCGGCGGAATGCAGCTTGTACCTCATTTTTCATTATTCTTTCAGATAACGACGGTCCTTACGCTTACAACGGGAACGATTTTTCTTATGTGGCTTGGCGAACAGATGACGGAACACGGAATAGGAAACGGTATGTCAATCCTTATCCTTGCGGGTATCCTTGCAAGCATACCGGGGCAGTTTTTATCCATGGCCAGCCTTTGGAAAGCGGGTTCCATTAATCTTTTCCAGATATTGTCCTTCGTTGTAATAATGCTGGCGCTTACGGCGCTTGCGGTTGTGTCGCAGCAGTCGTTCAGGAAAATACCTGTTCAATACGCGCAGAGGATTGTCGGCAGAAAGATATACAGGGGGCAGAGCACAAATCTTCCGCTTAAGGTTGATTATTCGGGCGTTATAGCCGTTATCTTTGCCTCGTCGGTTATGATTCTTCCGGCAATGATAGCAAAGTTTTTTGAAAGGCCGGGACAGACAGGCGTAACGGCGGCAATTTTAAACGGAATACAGGCATGGCTTGCTCCGGGCGCTCCGGTTTATCTGCTGTTCTACATAGCGTTAATAATATTTTTCTGCTATTTTTATACGGCAATATCTTTTAATCCGAATGACCTTGCGGAAAATATGAAAAAGAACGGCGGATTTGTACCGGGTATAAGGCCCGGCAAACCCACAGCTGATTATATAAATGATATCCTGACTCATATCACGCTGGGCGGGGCATTGATGATTGTCCTTATAGCCGTGATACCGGATATGTTCGGAAGGGTGTTTGATATCGGTTTTTATTTCGGCGGAACCACAATACTTATTATTGTAGGTGTCGCCCTTGACACGGTTTCTCAGATAGAATCGCACCTTTTAATGAGGCACTATGACGGGTTTATGAAGACTGGAAAAATAAGAGGCCGCAGAGGCTAAATAACCGGAGGAAAAAATGATATTCATTCTTTTAGGACCACCCGGAGCTGGAAAAGGAACTTATTCACAGAAGTTAATTGACATTTATAAAATACCCCAGATTTCAACCGGCGATATTTTAAGGGCGTCAGTTAAGGCCGGAACGCCTATTGGGATTAAGGCAAAAGAATATATGGATAAAGGCGCGCTTGTGCCTGATGAAGTAATAATAGGTATAGTTGAAGAAAGAATAAAAGAGAACGACTGCAAAAACGGATTTTTGCTTGACGGTTTTCCAAGGACTGTGGCCCAGGCTGACGCTCTTGGGGAATTGTTTGTGAAAAACAAGCTGAATCTTAAAGGCGTAATAAACATAATAGTTGATAAGGATGTACTGTTTAAAAGGCTTACAGGCCGCAGAATGTGCAAGGCCTGCGGAGCCGGTTTTAACGTGAACACAATGCCGCCCAAGAAAGACGGCGTATGCGATGCCTGCGGCGGAGAACTGTTCCAGAGAAACGATGATAAGCCCGAAACAATAGAGAACAGGCTGGTTGTTTATGACAAACAGACTGCGCCTCTTATTGATTACTATAAATCAAGAAAAGTGCTGAAAGATGTCAACGCGTCAAACGGAAGCGTTGATGAAATAGTTGCAAAGATTAAGGCGGCGCTGGAAAGCAAGTAAAATGATAGATTTAAAGTCCGAAAAAGAAATAGAGCTGATAGCAAAAAGCGCTGAAATATTAAGCGAAGTTCTTATAAAGATGAAAGAGATGATAAAGCCGGGAATAACCACCGAAGAAATTGACGGTCTGGCAAGAAAAATGGTCAAAGACCGCGGTGTAAAAGCCGCGTTTTTAGGCTACAGGGGTTATCCGGCGGCTGTATGCGTTTCCGTAAACGAAGAGGTTGTTCATGGAATACCTTCTTCAAAGATAAAATTAAAAGAAGGCGATATTGTCAGCCTGGATTTCGGGGTTGAACGTGAAGGCTTTTTTTCGGATGCGGCATTGACTGTTCCGGTCGGAAAGATCTCCGGAAGGGCGCAGAAGCTTATAAAAGTCACGCAGGAAGCGCTTTTAAAAGGCATTGATATGGCAAAGCCGGGCAACCGTATATCTGACATTTCCGCGGCAGTTCAGAGATACGTTGAAGCCAACGGTTTTTCCGTTGTCAGGGACCTTTGCGGGCACGGCGTTGGCAGAAAAGTTCATGAAGAACCAATGATTCCGAATTTTGGAAAGCCCGGACAGGGGCCTTTAATTCAGCCCGGAATGGTTCTGGCTATAGAACCGATGGTGAATGCCGGAAGTTATGAAGTGGCGACACTGGACGATGAATGGACGGTTGTAACGATGGACGGCGCTGTGTCGGCTCATTTTGAACACACGGTGGCTGTAACAGAAAACGGGCCGGTAATTTTAACCCGGCATTCATAAAATAAGGAGTATATATGTCAAAAGAAGACCTGATAGAAGCGGAAGGCACTATTGTAGAACCACTTCCGAATGCTACTTTCAGGGTGCAGATAGAAAACGGGCATAAAGTGCTTGCCCATGTTTCCGGAAAAATGAGAATGAATTTTATAAAACTGCTGCCCGGAGACAAAGTAACGGTTCAGCTTTCCCCGTATGACCTGACAAAAGGAAGAATAATTTACAGGAAGACAAAATAAGAGGTGAAGTGAAGATGAAAGTAAGGACATCGGTTAAGAAGATATGTGAAAAATGCAAGGTAATAAGAAGAAAAGGCAAAGTAACAGTGATTTGCGAAAACCCCAAGCACAAACAGAAACAGGGATAAGGAGGCACTAATTTGGCACGTATATCCGGAATAGACTTACCGAAAAACAAAAGAATAGATGTGGCGCTTACATACATTTACGGTATAGGCGATGTCCTTTCAAAGCAGATACTGGAAGACGCCAATGTGAAACCCGATACCAGGGTTTTCAATCTTACAGAGGATGAAGCCTACAAGATTCAGGAAGTTATGCTTAAAAAAGGCATAAAGTCCGAAGGCGACTTAAAAAAAGAAGTTTCGCAGGATATCAAAAGGCTTATGGATATCGGCTGCTACAGGGGTATGAGGCACCGCAAGGGCCTTCCTGTAAGGGGCCAGAGGACCAGAAGCAACGCAAGGACAAGAAAAGGACCAAGAAAAACAGTCGGCGCGAAAGTTAAAGTCGAATAATAATATAGAATCAATTAAAAGGAGGTAGTATTTTTGGCTAAATCAAAAAAGATAAGTGCGATTCCGGAGCTGGCAATAGCAAATGTCAACTCTACATTCAACAACACAATCATTAACATATCCACCAAAGAAGGGGATACAATTTCCTGGGCAAGCGGCGGAAGCGTCGGAATGAAGGGCTCAAGAAAGAGCACGCCTTTTGCGGCGCAGCTTGCTGCCGAAAAAGCCGGTAAAAAAGCTTTTGACGCGGGTGTAAAAAAAGTTGAAGTGCTTGTAAAAGGGCCGGGAGAAGGCAGGGAACCTGCAATCAGGTCGCTTCAGGCAGTCGGGCTTGAAATAATATTAATTAAAGACATTACGCCTATCCCGCACAACGGGTGCAGGCCGCCTAAAAAGAGAAGGGTATAACCCTTAAATAAAAGGAGGACAGTCAATTGGCCAGGTATACAAAGTCATTATGCAGGCAATGCAGAAGGGAAGGGCTGAAGCTTTTTCTTAAAGGCGACAGATGTTTCACTGAAAAGTGCGCTTTTTCAAGAAGGCCTCAGATTCCCGGACAGCATCATGATACTCAGAGAAGGAAACTTTCCGAATACGGAAAGCAGTTAAGGGAAAAACAGAAGGTAAAAAGGATTTACGGAGTTCTGGAACGCCAGTTCAGGAAATATTTTGAAGAAGCAAACAGGCGCCAGGGAGAAACCGGTGAAAATCTTTTGAAACTTCTTGAAAAAAGGCTTGATAACACACTGCATAAAGCGGGTTTTACCCAGTCAAGAAGGGAAGCAAGGCAGCTTGTAAATCACGGCCATGTGCTTGTTAACGGAAAAAGGGTTGACATTGCGTCTTATCAGGTTAAAGCCGGAGATAAACTGACCCTTGATGAAAAAGCATCCAACCTTAACGCGGTAAAGAATTCGCTTGCCATCGCGCTTAAGAAAAGAAATGTTCCGACATGGATAGAAACAAATCATGAATCAAAAACAGCGGTCATCAAAAATGACCCTGCAAGGACCGATATTACTCTGCCGGTTCAGGAACAGCTTATAGTCGAGTTGTACTCCAAATAATAAAAATATAATTGAAAGGGGTTAACAACGGATGAAATGGAAAAATCTGCAGAAACCAAAAAAGCTTGAAAAAGAAGAATTAAGGGATAATTTTGGAAGGTTTGTTTCGGAACCTTTTGAAAGAGGTTATGCTGTTGCCATAGGAAACGCGATAAGAAGGATACTTCTGTCTTCTATTCCCGGCGCCGCTGTGACCGCTGTTAAAATTGAAGGCGTTCAGCATGAATTTGCCACCATAAAGGGAGTAATGGAAGATGTATCGGAAATAATCCTTAACATAAAGCAGCTTAAACTTGTGCTTGAAGGGGACGGGCCGAAGAAAATATATCTTGAAGCTTCAGGCGAAAGGGAAGTAACCGGCGCTGATATCAAGGCTGACAGCGACATTAAAATCCTTAATCCGCAGCTTCACATTGCCACCCTTACAAGCAGGGAAGCAAAACTTGCAATAGAGATGGAAGTTGACAGCGGAAGGGGTTATGTCACCGCGGAAAAGAATAAAAGGGATGATATGGCTCTTGGAACAATCCCGATAGATTCAATTTTTACCCCTGTCACAAACGTAAAACTTGAAGTTGAAAATACAAGGGTCGGCCAGATAACCGACTATGACAAGCTTATCCTTGAAATAGGCACGGACGGAAGGGTGTCACCGGAAACCGCGCTTACACAGGCAGCCCTTATATTAAGGGAATACCTGAATATCTTTATCACGCAGGAAGGCGAAATAGAGATTAAAGAAGATAAAATGGACGAAGAAAAAGAAAAACAGAAGTCCCTTATGGGCAAGACTGTTGATGAACTTGAACTTTCTGTCCGTTCTTCCAACTGCCTTAAAAACGCAAATATCAAGACAATAATTGACCTTGTAACAAAGTCAGAAGTTGACATGTTAAAGTACAGGAATTTCGGAAGAAAGTCGTTAAACGAAATCAAAGAAGTCCTGACCGAAATGGGCCTTGGGCTTGGCATGAAGATAGACAAAGAAGTGATAAAAGAAATTAAAAAAGGCAAGAAGTAAAAACAAACACCGCTAAAGGAGTATTAATATGAGGCACAGAAAGAAAGCAAAACAGTTCAATATGACGTCGTCGCACAGAAGGGCTATGTTTAATAACCTTTGCCGCGCGCTTATTCTGAACGGAAGAATAGAAACGACAACGCAGAGGGCGAAACAGTTAAAGATATATATTGAACCGATGATTACAAGGGCGAAAAGCGGCACAATTCACGACAGAAGGCAGGTGGCGTCATTCCTTACCGATGAAGCCGCGGTTAAAAAACTTTTTGCGGAAGTCGGGCCTTTTTATAAGGAACGCAACGGCGGTTACACAAGGATACTTAAGTTTTATAACAGAAAAGGCGATAACGCGGAAATTGCAATAATTGAAATGGTTGACAGGGAAAAACTTTACAAGAAAGAAGAAAAACCTGCAGAGGAAAAAGGCAAGAAACCGGCAAAGGTAAAAAAAGAAAAACCTGTTAAAGAAAAACCGGAAGCTGCAAAGCCGGAAAAGAAAGAGAAAAAGAAAGAAGTCAAAAAAGCGGAAACAAAGAAATAACAATACATTAAACGGAGGTTATTATGCCGATAGTTGGAACGAAAGAGATGTTTGCAAGGGCCAATAAAGAAGGTTATGCGGTTGGCGCGTTTAACGTAAATGACATGGAAATAGTGCAGGGTATTGTGGACGCGGCAAAAGAAGAAAAAGCGCCTTTAATTCTTCAGGTTTCATCAGGCGCAAGAAAATACGCAAGGCCGGGATACCTTGTCCACCTTGTAAAAGCGGCTGAAGAAGATTCAGGCCTTCCTATTGCGCTTCATCTTGACCACGGCGATGATTTTGAAATATGCAAATCATGCGTTGACGGCGGATTTACATCGGTTATGATAGACGGTTCCAAATATGACTTTGAAGAAAACATCAAACTTACAAAGCAGGTTGTTGAATACGCGCATTCAAAAGGCGTTGTGGTTGAAGCCGAACTTGGCAAACTTGCCGGCATTGAAGACGCGGTTAACGTATCTGAAGCGGACGCGAAGTTTACAAATCCGGAACAGGCCGCCGAATTTATCAAAAGGACAGGCGTTGACTCTCTTGCAATCGCAATAGGCACAAGCCACGGCGCTTATAAGTTTAAAGGCGAAGCAAAGCTTGATTTTGCAAGGCTTGAACAGATAATGAAACTTATTCCTGCCGGATATCCGCTTGTCCTTCACGGCGCATCATCTGTCCCTCAGGAACTTGTTGAAAAATGCAACCAGTACGGCGGAAAAATGCCGGGAGCCAAAGGCGTTCCGGAAGATTTCTTAAGAAAAGCGGCCGGCATGGGCGTTGCAAAGATAAATATTGATTCTGACTTAAGGCTTGCAATGACAGCGTCAATCCGCGAAGTTTTTGCAAAGACTCCGGAAGAATTTGACCCAAGAAAGTATCTTGGCCCTGCAAGGGATGCCATTAAAGCGGTTGTAAAGAACAAACTTAAAAATGTTCTTGGATGTTCGGGTAAAGCATAATTAATTACAGCTAAATACAAAGGCGGGATGTGAAAACATCCCGCCTTTTTTGTTATATAAATAAAACTGAATAACGGGAAAAAATGGAAAAGACATTTGTAAAGATAAAAAGGACACTCCATGAAGCTGCGGCGCCGGTAATTGTATCGGCGTCAAGGGCCACTGATATTCCCGCCTTTTTTGGGGATTGGTTTATGGAGCGGGTAAAAGCGGGCTATTACGGCAAAATTAACCCGTTTAACGGGAAAAAGGAATATATATCATTTAATAATACGCGGCTTTTTGTCTTTTGGACCAAGAATCCGGAACCGTTTATGATTCATCTGGATGAACTTGATAAAACAGGGATTAATTATTATTTTCTTTTTACTTTAAACGATTACGAGGCAGAAGGTCTGGAAACCGGCCTGCCGGAACTGCAAAAAAGGATTAAGACATTTATCAGATTGTCAAAAAGAACCGGTAAAAACAGGGTGTGCTGGCGTTTTGACCCTCTTTTAATGGCGCCGGGTATGACCGTGGAAAAGCTTGCACGTAAAATAGAGAGTATTGCGGAAAAGATATCACCTTACACCGAAAAACTAATATTCAGTTTTGTTGATATTGATAAGTACAGGAAAGTAAAAAGAAATACAGAAGGCGCCAAAAAGGGAATTAGGGAGCTTTCGGAACAGGAAAAGCACAGGATCCTGAAGTCAATGCAAAAAATAGCGGTTAAATATAAACTGCAGCTTTCGCCGTGCGCTGTTGATTTTGACCTTGAATCCCGCGGAATCAAACCCGGCTCCTGCATTGATCCGGCGATGATTGCTAAAACGTTCTGCGGCGATACGGAACTGATGTCATATATCGGGGCCAATGGCGTGTTGTTTCCGGATGAAATGGATTATTCGCATTTAAAAGACCCGAATCAAAGGAAAGAATGCCTTTGCGCGCAAAGTAAGGATATTGGCGCTTATAATACCTGCGGCCACGGCTGTGAATACTGCTATGCGGTTAATTCGCACAAACAGGCATCTGAAAACATGCTGATAATAAAAAACAGGCTTAAAAACGACACCCTTGATTACAGTTCTTGATTATTGAGGTTTTAACTGATAGAATTCTGTAACAAAACATTTTGGGGGAATGATGGTATATTTGATTACAGGGGTTTCAGGATCAGGCAAGACAACAGTGGGGAAAAAACTTGCCAACAGGTTAAACTGCCCGTATCATGAAGGCGATGATTATCATTCTGAAGAGTCGCTTGAACTGTTAAATGAGGGGATAAACCTTTCGGAGCATGAGTGGAAGGATTGGGTTTTTGCTTTAAGGGCTGTTGTGGATATGGAAATCGCGATGCAGAAAAATGCTGTTATAACCGCCACCCTGTTAAAGGAAAAGCAAAGGGCCGCGGTCATAGCAAACAGGCCGCAGATAAAACTTATTTACTTCAAAACCGATATTGAAACAGCAAGGGAAAGGTTACGGCATAAAAAAAACCATATTAAACTTCTGCAGTATCAGTTTGACAACCTTGAAGAGCCGGATAACTGCATAATAATAGATGTTAAAGATAAAATTCCGGATGAAATCGCGGAACTGATTCTTGTTTAATCCCAAGCAGCCTTATCCATAAAAATAAAGTCTTGACAATAACCGCATATTTTTATATCATAATTTTGTTTTTAACATAGGGGACAAACGAGCTAACGGGATATTCTAAAACGTCAATGTTAACTTTCTGTTTAAATCCCTTTGTTATTTTAAGTTTTAATTTGTTTTTATAGTCAGGGGCAGTAGAGGGGTTTTTCGGCATTAACGAGGTGCCGGAAAATACGGCAGGCGGGTAACACCGCCTGCGGTTTTTTTTAAAATGAAATGCAAAAGAGTCTCAGAAGACATAGAGGGGTTTTATGAGCTTATTTTTTTACAGCGTTCCGGTTTTACCGTGCAATGCAAAACACGCGGTAAAACCGGAATTACAAATTATTTTATCCTACACCATTTTATATCTTTTCACATATCTCTTTATTTCTGGTCGGAGCGTGATATTTTGCGCTTAATTTCAAATAATAAAGGCCAGGCATTGACCGAATATCTGCTTGCCGCGGGCGTAGTAATATTGGCATGCGCCGGCTTAAGCGGTTTTTTACAGCAATTAATTAACGGTTTTCTTGAACATGTAATCAATATCTTTTTAATTCCAATAATTCCATAATCGGGAGGGGGTGAACAAATTGAAAAATCTTATTAAGTCAAAAAAAGGGCAGGGGATGACAGAATACATACTTATTATCGCCCTGATAGCGCTGTTTGTGATAGGCGGTGTAAAGTTTTTTGGCCAGAAAGTAAAAAAAGGTTTTAATGATTCCGCTGAAACAATTGAAAAATCAGTGGATTCAGGTATAAACAAAGGGAACAATTCAAAAGGCGGAATTTAAGGAGGAAAGACATAAGGGTGTTTTTGAAAAAACACCCTTATTTTTTTATAACTAATGAAAAATTTTACGGAAAACAAAGGGCAAAGCGTTGTTGAATTTTGCGCCATATTGCCGTTTTTTTTACTGTTAACTCTGGGTATGGCGCAGCTTACGCTTATATTTATTAATTACGCGATGGTAAAATACGCGGCTTATATAACCGTACGTTCCATGGTTGTAAGGCAGGCGGATGAAAGGCCGTTATACGCCGAAAAAACAAATGCCTTTGCGGGTTATATGTTTGACGCGGCAAATAACTATTCCGGTGATTCTGCCGATATGATTGCTTCAAACTTTAAAAGCATGGCTGCGGTTAAAATTATAAAATTTGCCGGGTTTAACCAACAGGCCGTTATAACAGAAACGCAATTTCAAAATTCAGTTAACAGCGCTTTTTTAAGTGTTATAGTTTCATACAACATGCCGTTAAAAGTGCCGGTTGTAAAAAATATATTCGGGATGTTTCAGAAAAAACCCGTAAATTACTCCGCCGCTTATCTTGGTTATCCTTTTTATACAATAAAAGCCTCCGCAGTGATGAGGCTGGAATGAAAAGAAATATAACAGGAAATAAAGGCCAGATTCTTGTTCCGGCCATACTGGCTGTGGTGGCTTTATTTATGGCCGTTATTCTAACGGTTGAAACGGGCAATGTGGTCTTTGAAAAAATTAAAGCGCAGAATGCCGCTGATTCTGCCGCTGTTGAAGCCGGGCTTTGGTACGCAAGAAGCCTTAATATTGTCTCTATAAGCAATAAGATACTTGCGGTCTCGGCATTGGCGGCAACAATATGTGAAATAGCGGGTTTAAAAGGCGCTTTGAAGACGGTTGAAGCGGTTCAGAAGGTGCAGGATGCTTTTGCCGGAACCGGTGATTTTGATAAATTGCCCATTAAACCGGCGCCGCTTTTGCTGTCTGCCGCGGTTATCAGAAACGGCATCAATAACGGCTCTGCGTGCATACCTGTTTTTAATGTTAATAACGAAGATAATAATTATCTGCCTTCGTTTAACCTTGAACGCAGATATGCGTCAGAACTTCTTGTTCCGGATAAGGATGTTCCCGGAAAGTATTCATATAAAAGAAAGAGCGACGGCAAGAAGATATATGTGGATAAGGATGACGTCAGATGGGATGAAAACCTTTCCCATGGAAAGGGAGGGCATATAACCAAAAAAGGATACGGCGGCCCTTCAAGGATATTGAAAGAAGAAAAGGGCCTTATTCCGCTTGATGTAAAAGAAAAATCCGCCGAACACACTGTTCTGGTCATCGCCTGCAGGGAAAAGTCCGGTTTGTTATTAAATAACAGGTTCTTTAAAAATGGCGGCAAAAAAAAGTATTTTGTCGCGCTGTCAATGGCCGGCGCAGCCGGAGGAACCATGGATATTCTGGACATAAACGGCGCTTCATATCAGGCGTCTCTTGTGCCCGTTAAAATACCGGATTTCGGCCTGTCCGGTTTAATGGATGCCGCTGAAGATATACAAAAACAGATTCCCGGATCAGGCGGGGAACTTGATTCTGTCGGAAAAATTTTAAAAGAAAGGGCGGGAATAAATTGACTGCCATAAACCGATACAAAGGCCAGGCAATGGCGGAGTTTATTATAGTCCTGCCTTTACTGATTCTGATGCTGTTTGGAATAATTCAATTTGCATCCATATCCCTTGACCGCGTTAAGCTGGCGATGGTTGAACGCGAGCTGATGAGATTTATAACATCAGAATCAGAGAAGCCGGAAATGCTTGAAAGTTTTGCCAAAGAGTATGCTGCCGCTGAAGGGTTAAATCCGGATTTGCTTGCGGTTTCAACGGGTGAAGGCGAAAAACCGGAACAAAAAGGGATTCTGGGCGATTTGATGGAAAATTTTACCGGCGTCACAATTAATCTGGAATACATATGCAAAACTTCGCCCGTCTTTGAAAAAATTACGGGAAAAGAGGGCATAAAATTAAAGACAAGCATCTATTCGGCGAAAGGCGGGCCTTTAAAATTTGTGCTGACAGAAAAACAGGCGGAAAAAGTAAGGGAATATGGAATGGAGGTATCCGATGAAGCGCCTGTACATTAGCCTGATAGTTATCCTGATTCCGGCAGGCCTTTTTTCATTTATTTATGATAAGTCCGAAGAATTGGAAGAACCCGGCGTCAGAATGGCGGATTTTAAATGCAGCGGCGAAATCAGTGCAAGAATTAACGGCAGTTTTGTAAAAATTGAAAGGTTTGCCTCGGCGCTTGCTCCTGAAGCGGCGGCAAAAGTATTTGCCGAAAAAAACAGCGTCCCTGTTTTGATGAAAGGCAATGCGGGCGGTTATGCGGCTGTTTTTAAGGCGTTACTTCCGGATACAGCCGCGGAAGATATGGATATATATGTAACCGAAAAAAATGGATGCCTTACGGCGGCCGGAATCGCACAGGCGCAAAAAGGAAGCCTGATAGTGATTGTCACTATGCCGCAGGCATACAGAACGGATAAAGCTGTTTTTTTTGACGATGAAATCAGCCATCCCAAAGGTGTTAAGATTACGGAAAGCGTTGAACTTTTGTCGGGCAATCAAACAATTCATTTTGCAAACACATATACTTTGGCAGCGGACAGCGCGGGAACCGTATTAAGCGATTACAGGGCGCGTCTTGAAAAAGATAAATGGGTTATCGGCGCGGCCTATTTGGGTGCTGATAACGGATACTTTCTGGCACAGAAGAAAAACCGGTCTGTTTCTATAACGGTAAATTATAACGGCGAAGGCGGAAATTATACCGTCTGTGTAATCGGATGAAAATAACAGGAGGGAAAATTGAAATTTACAGAAAAAATAAGTAAAGAAAACAGGCTTTTGATACTGTCGCTTGCCTGCGGGCTTATTGCCGCCGGAAGCGGATACGGATTTCTGACCTGGAAAGAGAATAATTTAATGGCAGGGATGAACCCTGTTAAAGTCCTTGCCGCGGCAGGTTATATTTCGGCGAATTCCGAAATAGATAAGAACAGCGTTGAATTCATTGAAATGCCGGCCAAATTTGTGACCAAAGCCCATATAACTGACATTAAGCAGGCTGAATCAAAACTTACAATAGTGCCGTTTATCAAAGGCGAGCCCATTTTAATGAATAAAATAAGCGACAGAGGAACCGAACTTAACATGTCAATTCCCACCGGGCTGAGGGCAATGACTGTTTCTGTTGATGAAGAATCCGGCGTGGGATTCATGATTAAACCCGGCGATAACGTTGACATACTGCTGACATTTGAAACCGCCGAGAATCAAAGGTTATATACGGCAACCGCCACTATACTGCAGTCTGTAAAGGTGATAGGAGTGGGGGCGAATTTTAAAGGCAATGAAACACAGGGTGATTACAATTCCATAACACTGGCGTTGACCCCGGAAGAGGCTGAAATTCTGACATTCGCGAAAGATAAAGGCAGAATTAACCTTGCGTTAAGGCCTCTTGGCGACAGGATTAAGGAGAGTGTCAGGCTTGCGTCGTTTAATGACCTTATGAAACAGATAAAATCCAACGAGAAAAGCGAAGATGAACTTAAAAAAGAATATATTATGGGGTCTCCCGGCAGAAAGGAAGTATCTGAGAATGAAATTAAACCAAGAATGTAAAGTTTTAAAGGTGTTGCTTTGTTTTTGCATATTTTTAATTTTTCAAGCAGTAACCATTTTCGCGGATGGAAGGTCAATAACCGTAAAAGTTGGCGGTTCAAAAGTTATTAAAACTGATGAAGCGGAAAAAGTGGAGGTTATAAGGGAAGAGATAGCTTCAGCCATTATAATTTCCAAAAAAGAGATTATTATAGAAGGGAAAAAAGAAGGCGTAAGCGCGGTAAATATACAGGGAAAAAACGGCCTGGAAACAATTCTTGTAAACGTAAAAAAGCCGGCATCATCGGAACAGATGATAGAAGTATCCGTTCAGGTTATGGAAATAAGCGGGAACGACACTTCTGATATAGGGCTGGATTGGCCCACGCTGATTGGCGGAGCCGCAGAAGATAAAGAAGGCGCCGGCGCGGGCCTGTTAGGGCCGCTGAATGTGGCGGAAAGCGGCGCGCCGCTTTTGGCCTTTGGAAAGTTTTCAAGGGGCAATATTAATTTACTGCTTGATTTTATGGTGAAAAATAATTACGGCAAAATATTGGCAAAGCCCAAAATTCTTACTTCAAGCGGAAATAAAGCCAAGTTTTTATCCGGAGGAGAAATGCCGGTCGCGCTTGTTGATAAAGACGGCAACGCAAATATAGAGTGGAAAGAATACGGAATATCGCTTGAAATACAGCCGGAATTAAAGAAAAACGGGCATATTAAGGCGGAACTTAAGGCTGAAGTAAGCAATCTTGATTACGCCAATGCGATAAGCCTGGGTTCCGGAGTAATGCCGGCGCTAAAAACAAGATGGGCGGGAACAACCATTTCGGTAACGCCGGAAGATACAATAGTGATTGCGGGATTAATACAGAATGAAGATGTAATGGTATCAGGCGGCGTTCCCGTGCTTTCAGGCATACCTGTGCTTGGCGAACTTTTTAAAAACACGCATAAAGAAACCCGCAGGACGGAACTTGTAATATTTGTGACCACAAAAGTTATAGACACCGGTGAAGTATAATGAATAAGATAATTACATTCGCTAACTCCAGAAGCGGCTCCGGAAAAACCACGTTTGCTTTTAATCTGGCAGAATATTTTGCGGCGGATAAAGCGGCTAAGGTCTTAATTTTTGAGTGCCGGAAGCATGTTAATGACGGGGAGGCGGTATACGGCACATCCGGAGTGTTTGAAAAAACTGATAAACCTCTTATTTTTAAACATAAATCAGCGAATGTTTATCTTGAATGCGGAGACACTGCAGGCCTTAAGGACATTTTTAAAGCAGGGAGTTTTGACGCTGTCATAATTGATTCGGACAGCCTGCCGGAAAAATCTGTTATAGAAGTTTCTGACAGGATAATAATACCGGCTGTTTTATCCCAACCGGATTTAAAACACGCTATTTACACTGCGGAAAAACTGCGGCAGGACGGTTTCCCGGTACAGCGAATTGATATTCTGGTAAATAAGATAGACGGCGGGTTTCTGAAAAAAGAGGATTTGAAAGAAATTTTTGGACCTTTTAATGTCTCGGGCATTCTCCCTTATGATAAAGAAGTTTCAGATTTTCAGAAAAACGGCAGGCTACTTATAAGCGGAAAGGCAAAAGGGCTGTTTTTTCATGAATTTAAAAGCATTATGGGCGATATTGTCAAAAAAACAGCGTCAAACAGCGAAAAAAAATCCTTTATTACCTGGGCGGATGATAATATTGATACAAAAAAAGAAACGCCGGATAATTTTAAAAATGGCAGGGCGGAACTGAAAAAAGAAATAAGCAGAAAATTATATGAAGCGTTTGATATGAGAAAGATTGAAAGCCAGATGATGATTGATCCGGCTGCCAAAGAAAAATTTAACACTGATATAAGGCAAAAAATAAAATCCGTCATAGACGAAACAGGTATGATACACATTTTAAACGACAGGGATAAAATTGCCGGTGAAATATTTGATGAAGTAACCGGATTGGGCGCTATACAGGAACTTCTAAGGGATGATGATATCAGCGAAATAATGGTAAACGGGCACGATAAAATATTCATTGAAAAAGGCGGAAAAATAAAGGATTCAGGCAGGGAATTCACCGACGGTCAGGCGGTGATAAGGGCGATAGAAAGGATTGTCACGCCTATAGGCAGGCGTATTGATGAAAGCAGGCCATATGTTGACGCAAGGCTTGCCGATGGGTCAAGGGTAAACGCGGTTATACCTCCGCTTGCTCTGGACGGGCCTGTAATTACAATAAGGAAATTTTCCAAAAATAAACTTACCGTAAGCGACCTTGTTGATTACAAAAGCCTTACCCGGCAGGCTGCGGATTATCTTGAAGAATGTGTCAGGCGCAGAAAAAATATACTTATATCCGGAGGCACCGGTTCGGGCAAGACAACGCTTTTAAATGTCATATCATCTTTTATACCGGCTGATGAAAGAATAGTGACAATTGAAGATTCCGCGGAGCTTAGGCTTCCGCAGGAACACGTTGTAAGGCTTGAATCAAGGCCGTCAAATATTGAAGGAAAGGGCGAAATTACAATAAGGGAACTGGTAAAAAATTCATTAAGGATGAGGCCGGACAGGATAGTGGTTGGCGAGTGCCGCGGCGGGGAAGCGCTTGATATGCTTCAGGCAATGAACACCGGCCATGACGGTTCAATGACAACGGTTCACGCCAATTCGCCGCGCGATGCGCTGTCAAGAGTGGAGGTTATGGTGTTAATGGCGGGGATGGACCTTCCTGTAAGGGCGATAAGGGAACAGATAAAAAGCGCGATTAATATAGTGGTCCAGCAGGCAAGGTTTAAAGACGGAAAAAGAAAGGTAACGCATATTGCTGAAATAACAGGCATGGAAAGCGACACAATCCTTATGCATAATGTTTTTGAGTTTGTAAAATCCGCGGATAACGCGGCCGGAGGATGCGAAGGGGAGTTAAAGAGGGTGGACGGGGTACGGGTTTAATTATAAATTTAGTATCTGTTTTAATTTTACCGCGTTTTTTACGGATAAGCCGGCGTAGTTGTTGTTGAAGACAACGTAAACCTTATCAGCTAAAGCGGCGGATTTTAGGATTTCTTTGGCAAAGAATTCAAGTTCTTCGTTAGTATAGTCATACTCCACTTTTTCTTCTTTTGGTAAATACTGCCAGTTTTTGTTTCTGCCGTGAAATCTGAAAAAAGCAATATTGGATGTAAGACGGTTTAAAAAAGGCATCATGTGATTAACGTGCGGCTCGTCAACGTTGCAGCAGCCAAGGCTGTGTTTTTTCAGAAAATCATAAGTTTCTTCCGTGGCCCATTTTTCATTTCTGAATTCCACGGACATGGGTGTATCCCTGAACGCGGACCTGCATAACTCTAAATATCTGTAATTTTCATCTGAAGGCAGAAAAAAACCGGGGAACTGAAGCAATACGCATCCCAGTTTATCCTTATCTTTAAAGGGTTTTATGATGTAAAGGAACTCTTCGATATATTTTTCTGCCTCGTTTAAAGCGGTTTTACTGCCGGCGTTTTTTTGGATAAACGGGTCATGTGTTATGCCCTTAAAAGCCTTTACGATAAATTCAAAATCATCGGATGTTTTTCTTTCCATTCCTGCGGCGGATTTGGGGGAAATAAGGGCGTAAAAGGTAACGTCAATTTCAACGCAATTAAAACCAAGTTCTTTTTGATAGTAGGAAAGCTCCTGCCGGGGTTTTAAACCGTCAGGGTAAATAACCCCGTTCCAGGTGGGGTCAGTGAAACTTGCCGTGCAGACGCGTATCTTTGATTTATTCATTTTGTTACCCCCTTCATTATATAGCAGAAGGGGGAGGCAAAGGCAAGTATCAGCGATCCAGAAGGTAGTCCGTAAAAGTGTCGTCGGGTAAAGCGCCTACCATGCACGCGGCGGCGCGGCCTTCTTTGTCAATTATGTACAGCGTGGGGTAGGCAATAACCTGATAACCGGATTTTCCAAGCGAATCCCTGTCGGCAAGGCAGAAATAGTAAGGATAATTTTTGCTTTTAATAAATTCTTTAACTTTTTCCGGGTCATCATCAGAGGCGGCAACAATTATAAAGTCTCTGTCTTTATACTTGTTATAAGTTTCCATAAGTTTTTCCAGTTCGGCTGTGCAGTGGCCGCACCAGGTGGTCCATACAGTAAAAAATACGACTTTGCCTTTGAAATCCGACATTTTCTTTAATGGCCCTTCAAGGGTTTTTACATTTACCCTGTCGGAAAAAGAATCAGGCCTTACTTTGCCCGCGGTGCCGCAGCCGGTTGAAACAGCCGCGGATACCGCAAAACAGAGTATAATCGGCAATACTTTCATTTTATTTAAGCGCTTTAAAATCTGCTTCAAAGACTTCTTTCGGCCTGTAACCCACGTACTGCCTTACCACATTTCCTTTTTTATCAATAACAAAGGTTGTGGGAATGCCGCGTATTCCGCCGTATGTTGTGGCTGTATCCCTGTTTGCAAGCGCCACGGGATAATTAATGCCGTAATCTTTGGCGAATGTTTTTACTTTTTCCGTGTCATCAAGCGCCGCGCCTATTATGGCAAGGCCGTCTTTGCCGTACTGTGACTGCAGTTCAATAAAGAAAGGGATTTCCGCCTTGCACGGAGGGCACCACGTTGCCCAGAAGTCAAGGATTACAACTTTGCCTTTAAAAGAAGAAAGCTGAATGTTCTGCCCGTCAATTCCCGTAAGCGTAAAATCCGGTGCAGGGTAGGCCTTTGCCACTGAATTTCCGTTTTCTTTGCTGACTTTTGGAGCCTTGGAAGAACCGCAGCTTACAAGTGAAAAAACCAGCAATAAAGCTAAAGATAAAAACAATAACTTTTTCATTAAACCCTCCTGTTATTTAGAGAAGCCGTCAAACATGCTCAGCATTCCCGCTATTTTTGTAAGCCCGCCGGTCATCATAAGTACGCCTATTATTATAAGAAGTATGCCCGCGATAATTTCTATTTTGTTCATGTGTTTTTTCATTTTTGTAAACCATTTAAAGAAAAACGTAAGGCTGTAAGCCGTAAGCATAAAAGGTATGCCAAGGCCAAGAGAATAGGATGCAAGAAGCAGTATCCCGTAACCCACTGAATCTCCGGTGGCTGCTATTGCAAGTATTCCGGCTAAAATAGGGCCTATGCATGGCGTCCACCCAAAGGCGAAAGCAAGCCCAAGAAGGAATGATTCAAAAAGATTCATGGGTTCTTTGGAATGATGAATTCTTTTTTCGTGATAAAGCGCTTTTATCCTGAAAATTCCGGTCATATGAAGCCCCAGTATAATGACAACTATTCCGGCAACCATGGAAAAGGTATTCAGGTGCTGAAGCAGAAACCTGCCGATAAAAGTCGCGGAAGCCCCCAGTGATATGAAAATGGCGGAAAACCCCGCGACAAAAGCAAAAGAGTTCCATATTACGTCGTGTTTTATTTTTTTAAGGTTTTCACGTTCCATCATTTCCTTTAAAGAAGAGCCGGAAATAAAAGAAATATAACCGGGTATTAAAGGAAGGACGCACGGCGATAAAAATGAAATAATCCCCGCAACAAAAGCTGTAATTAATGTAATTTCCGCTGTGTGTTCCATTGTTCCTCCTTGGCCATTAAATTATATCTTAAACAATTAATAATAAAAACAATTATTTAAGGTTTTTAATCATTAATTCCAGGTATTTATTCAAAAGGTTTTGTTCGCGCCTGCCAATGCCTTTTAACGCTCTGGTTTTAACCGTGTTTCCGCATTTTGTCCCTGCTTTTATTATTAAACGGGCTTTGGGGGAAAGGGAAAGGCGTTTAATCCTTCTGTCTTTTGGGCTCTCCTCAAATGTTATCCATCCGCCGGATTTCAGGCGTTTTATAATGCCGGAAATTGTCGGCTTGTCAGAATTAAGGGCTGACGAGATGTCTTTGGCTTTTTCCGCGCCAAGTGATATCTGCCTTATTACATCCCATTGCGCCCTTGTAAGGCCGGATTGCCTGAGTTTTGCATCCAATCCGCATTTTACGGCTTTTGATGCCTTTTTTAAAAGCGTTATCGTATCTTTCATAAACGCGCTCCTTGAATGTTTTAGTTAGTATACTAACTATTATCCGTAATGTCAAGAAAAAACAATAACGGTTTGACAAAAAAACAGGCGTGTAATATAGTTTATCGTATGTGTTTAATAAATAACAGGAAGGCGTAAAATGACAAATGAAGAAAAAGCCGTGGATATGTTTAAAAACGGATATAACTGCTCGCAGTCGGTATTTACCGCCTGTGTTCCGGATGAAAAAATAAACAGGGAAATGAAAATTGCTCTTGCTTCGGGTTTTGGCGCCGGTATAGGCAGAAACGCGGAAACATGTGGCGCTGTTTCCGGGGCTATTATGGCCTTAGGGGCTTTTCTTATAGGAAATAAGTTTGAATCTGATGCCGCCATGAAAGCGCATGGAATAATGCTGGCTGATAAGTTTGTTAAAGAATTCAAAGCCGCGGAAAAAACTGTTATCTGCAGGGAACTGCTGGGAAGGGATTTAAGTATACCTGAAGAAGATGCATATCTCAGGGAAAAAGGGGTTTACCGCACCCGCTGTTTTGACCTGGTGAAACTTGCCGTGAAATTAACCGAAAGTATAATAAAAGAATACAAAGATAAGTGATAACTGAATGAAAACAGGTTTGTATAACCGGTTCTAACGCTTTTTTTTACCGCTTAATGGTGTATCTGTGTATCTTGTTGCCATAAAAATACTGATAGTATATAATAGGTAAATTATATTAAACTTGTTAAGGAGCAAATGCATGGAACACAACGCGCTTTGGTGGATAGGTTTTAACGCACTGGTTATTGTCCTTATCATGGTTGATATGCTTGTATTTCATAAACGTGACCATGAAGTATCAATAAAAGAGTCCCTTATCTGGACCGCGGTATGGATAACGCTGGCGCTGCTTTTTAACGTTTTTATTCTGTTAACCGACGGAAGGCAGCAGGCGCTGGATTACCTTACGGGTTACCTTATAGAAAAATCATTAAGCGTGGACAACCTTTTTGTTTTTATTGTCATATTCAGCTATTTCCGTGTTCCTGCTGTTTATCAGCACAGGGTGCTTTTTTACGGCATTCTTGTGGCTATGATTTTAAGGGCCGCGTTTATACTTGCCGGAATTAAGCTTGTCACGGAATTTGAATGGATTATGTATATTTTCGGCGCTTTCCTTATATATATAGCGATAAAAATGGTGGCCGAGAAAAACGAAGAATATGACCCTTCAAAGAATCTGGTGGTAAAACTCTTTTCAAAAATAATGCCCATGAAGATGGAATATAAGAATCACAACTTTATTGAAAAAGAAAACGGCAAGCGCCACCTGACACAGCTTTTTGTTGTGCTTGTGACCATAAGTTTTGTCGACCTTGTTTTTGCCGTTGATTCCATACCTGCCATATTTGCCATTACCACCGACCCTTTTATTGTGTATACATCCAATATTTTTGCCATTATGGGATTAAGGGCTTTGTATTTTGCAATTGCAGGGGTAATGAAGCTGTTCCACTATTTGAAATACGCATTATCTGTAATTCTGGCATTTGTGGGCGTGAAAATGCTTATCGCGCATTATTTTAAGATACCAACGGGAGTTTCGCTTCTTGTAATTGTATCAGTGCTTACTATAGCTATTCTGGCTTCTGTTTTAAGGTCTAAAATTATGAAAAATACAATGATGGAATAAAAAACGGCAACAAATTTCTTGCATTAAAACCATTTTTCTATATAATATACAGGTATTTTTTGATTTATTGTGGGCCCGTAGCTCAGTGGATAGAGCAGAAGTTTCCTAAACTTTTGGCCGGACGTTCGATTCGTCTCGGGCCCACCATTAAAAAATATAATGCAGGTTTCGGACGAATCGAAACAAGCGAGCGCCGAGCGAATAGCGAGGAAAAGCGAATTAGCGGAAGCGAGCGCGGGCTATAGTGCCCGGAGGGTAGGTCGCGGTGCAAAACGCAGGAAGCGTTTTGCTATGTGACCGATTCGTCTCGGGCCCACCATTAAAAAATATAATGCAGGTTTCTGATTAAATCAATCAATAAGGGGTGTACATATGATAGACCTTCACACGCACACATTTTTTTCTGACGGAGTCTTGCTGCCGTCAGAACTTATTCAGCGCGCCAGAAAAATGGGGTACCGCGCCATAGGCATTGCAGATCACGCCGATATTTCCAATATTGAATTTGTTGTTAAAAACCTGACAAAGGTTTGCCGCGATATGGGCAAAGCATATAAAGACATAATATGCCTTCCCGGAGTGGAGCTGACACATATTCCGCCTGTTTTAGTTTCAGGCCTTGTAAAAAAGGCAAGGTCTCTTGGCGCAAAGATAGTTGTATTTCACGGCGAAACTGTAACCGAGCCGGTTGAACCCGGTTCAAACAGGGCAGCCATAGATGCAAAAGTGGACATTCTTGCGCATCCCGGCAATATTACGGATGAAGACGCTGCTCTTGCGGCAAAGAATAATGTTTACCTTGAAATAACAGCCAGAAACGGGCATAATATTACAAATAAACACGTGGCTCAGGCGGCTTTAAAAGCAGGGGCGAAACTTGTTTTTGATACGGACGGCCACGCGCCGTCTGATTTGGCGGACGCGAAAAAAAGGGAAAGCGTGCTGGCGGAAGCCGGATTAAATAAAGGCCAGATTCTGCAGGTGATACGCAATTCAGAAACGCTGTTAATAAGCAAAGGCTTTAAAATTTAAAACGGGTGTTTTATGGAGGGTTTGAATGAAAAGGTTGCTGTTTGTTATTTTATTTATGCTGCCCGCGGTATTTGCGGCAGCGGCTTTAACAAGGCCGCCGAAAGTTTATAATGTTGATTACTGGATTGCAAACGTAAAAGGCGGCGTTTCTTATCCGATAGGCGAGTTCGCGAACCATGTGACTCCCGGGTATAATTTTGGCATTTCCGCCAGAAAAGGTTTTGACATGGAATTTTCCGCGGGAGGCGGTTTCAGTTTTATTTCAGTCCCTTACAAAGCGGAGACAGCGCCTGATAATTTTTCCGCTTCAGTGGTGGACGCGGAACTGGCATGGGCTCCTTATCTGCCTGATTTTTTCGTATGGCCGTATCTTAAAGCCGGCGTTGGCATGTACATAATGAAATACGCCAAACAGAAAGATATGACCACGGTGGAAATGACATCAGAGACATCTTTTGGCCTTATTTTTGGGGTTGGCGCGAATTATCCAATAACAAAGATGTTCGCGGCCAATCTGGAAGCCCTTTATAATCACGTATCGCTTGCGGGCGGAACGGGCGACCTTAATACTTTCCTGACAATAGACCTGGGCGTAACTATATTTTTAAAATAAATCAAAACACACAAATGATTACGGAGGAAATGGATGGACAAGATTAAGCACAAAGACGCAAAAAAAATCATTAAAAGGAATGAATTCGCGGAACTGGTTTCGTCAATAGGGAAGTTTGCTTCCAAGAACACGGAAAATGTCATTATTACAGCGGTAATTGCCGTTATTATTGTGGTGGCAATTCCGGTTATAATAAATTTCAGAAAGACAAACGAAGTTAAGGCTGAAAGGCTTATCTCCGAGGCGAATTTTTACATTAACAGGCCGGTTGTGGAAGATTCCAACATGACAATGTACGGGTTCTTCAGGTCAAAAAACGAAAAGTATGAAAAAGCAATTCAGACTTATCTGGAAGTCATAAGCAAATACAGGGGCACAAACCAGGCTCCTGCCGCTTATCTTGGCGCGGCAAACGCGTACTATAATAACGGGATGTATAAGGAAGCGCTGGAATACTACGGGACATTTATTGACAAGTACAAGTCAAGCCCGCTTTATCCGGAAGCTTTAAGCGGCAAGGGCTACGCGCTTTATCAGTCAGGCAATTATCAGGAAGCTGTAAACGTCTGGCAGGATACAAAGATTTTTGAATCGGGCCCAAATGCCAATGATGTGAAATTAAAACTTGCCGACTGTTACGTAAAACTTAATGACAAACAGAAAGCTATTGATATTTATAAAAAAATAACCGAAGAAATGAAAGGCACTTTTTGGGCTTCTGTTGCCTCTGAAAAAATGAAAGAAATTAAACTTTGAAAAGAAAGATAATTGCCGTCATCGGCGGCAATAACGCCGCAAAAAAACACATTGAAGCGGCGTATAAGGCGGGAAATGAAATAGCGCGGCGCGGCGCGGTTCTTGTCTGCGGCGGGCTTTCGGGAGTAATGGAAGCTTCGTGCAGGGGCGCAAAAAAAGGCGGCGGTATTACAATAGGAATACTGCCTTCAAAAAACGGAAAAACAGCGAATAAATACGTGGATATACCGGTTGCAACCGGTATGGGAGAGGCGCGCAACGTGGTGATTGTAAACACCGCGGACGCTTTTGTGGCAATAGACGGAAAAGAAGGCACGCTGTCAGAACTGGCTTTCGCCCTTAAGGCGGGAAAACCGGTTGCCGGCATAGACACATATGATATACCGGGAATTATGAAATGCGCGGGGCCCGAAGAAGCGGTTGAAAAAGTATTTTTAAAACTTGAAGGAGCTTAATGAAAAACTTTTTAAAGTTAATTATATTCATGGCGGCTATAACGGCTGTTTCTGCCTGCGTATACGCGGAAGAAATAGTTGTATGGAATATGCCGACAGAGGCGGACACCCTTCAGAAAAAAGTCTGGGATGAAGAGACAAAAGCGTTTGAAACCGCAAATCCGGGCGTTGAAGTGCGCGGCATCAGCAGGGAATACAAACCGCAGGAATTTGTAAGCGTTATGGCAAGCGGAAAAGGGCCTGATGTCGTAAGAATACCCATAACAGCTGTCCCTGTAATGGCAAAACACGGTTTTCTTGCGGATTTAAGCGCATTCACTTCCAACTGGATACAAAAGGATTACATGCCGGAAATAATGTGGGATTCGGTGGACATAAACGGGAAAATATACGGAGTCCCTTACGATTCTTTTTTTACTGTTATGTTTTACAGGAAAGACATATTTGAAAAATGCGGAATAAACAGGGCTCCGGAAAACTGGAAAGATATTGTTGAATTCAGCGCCATTATACATTCAAAAATGGGCGATGTTTACGGAATAGGGCTGCAGCCCGACATGTTCCACTTTATAGATTTTATCTGGCAGGCGGGAGGCACTGTTTTTACCGGCGGAAAAATGGTTTTGAACGAGCCGGCAACAGTAAACGCGCTTAAATTCTGGCACGCTCTTAAATGGAAATATAAGGCGACCCCTCCTGTGGATATATTGTATGAATCGGATGTGGAGCAGCTTTTTTCAACCGGGAAAATCGCAATGATGCCGGCGGTTGCCAAAAGGCTTCCGGTAATGGCAAGGCGTTACGGGCTGGATATGAAACAGGTTGAAATAGTGCCGCTTCCCGCGGGGCCGGAAGGCATTAAGGCGTGGCATGCCGGCGGGGAAGCTTTTATAGTGAATGATTCCATCGCCCCTGAAAAAAAAGAAATGGCCTGGAAATATATTCAGTATGTGCTGTCGCCTTCGGCGCAGCTTGGGAAATACATAAAAATGAAAAATCTTAATATCCCAATATTTCCGGGGGATTTTTCCTGCGCTACAAACCTTTTAAATATGCCGGAGTTCGCAAATATCAAAGGGCTTTTTGAATACGCGCACATTGAACCGCCGCTTTACCGCTGGCCGATGATAAAGGAAGATTTTAATAAGTTTGTGCTGGAAAAAATATTCACAAACAAGGAAGTTGATTTTGAAGGTATTTTATACGACTTTGAAAAAAAGATGAAGGCGGAATACAATGAGTGACGAAATCTTCAGAAGGGTCGGAAACGACCTGTCAGAAGAGGCCATTAAAGGCATAATACACGACGAAATAACCAGCCATAAAAGCGACGAAGCCGTCCTGCCTATTATAAAGTTCAAGCTTCCTGTCCAGGAAGAAGTTGTAAAAATAAGAAAACCCAAACCCGCGGAAGAACCGAAAAATATTTTTAAAGTGTCTTCGGCGGGAGATTTGATAAAAGGCACGGGCGAAAACGTAATTAAGATACCGGATTCCTTATCCCTGTCTCAAAAATTAAAGAAAGCTTTCCGTTACAGGCGTTTTGGGGAAGCTGTAACCCCCGGAAAATTCAAACGCCCGCAGCTTCCGCTTCCGGAAATAAAAGAAGAAGAAAAAGGGAAGCTTAAACTGCTTGGAATAAAAAGAAAATTTTTCGGATTTGAACTGCTGCTGCCGGCGCTGCTTTTGTTCCTTTTGTTCAGCTGGATGCCGATAATAAAAACATTTATAATAAGTTTAAACACGTTTGAAACCATAAATTCCCCGGCTTTTGCGGGGATGGCAAATTTTATTAAAATTATGAATGACGCCGCGTTCTGGCAGGCGTTTAAAAATTCCGCCATACTTACGCTTTTAATTATCGTGCTTGGAACCTGGCTCCCGCTTCTTATTGCCATTTATGTTTATGAAATGAAGAAGGGAAGCGGAATTGTAAAAGTTCTGTATTTTATACCTTTTTTAACACCGGCTGTCCCTGCCGCGATACTATGGAAATGGATTTACAATCAGGGATACGGCCTTATTAATTCTTTTCTGTCAATGTTTGGGGCGCCTGTCCATATCGGATGGCTTACTGACCCGAATCTGGTTTTGTTGTCAATTGCCATAGTGTTTGTCTGGAAAAATACGGGCTGGGCGATGCTTATTTACCTTGCCGGCCTGCAGAATGTCCCGAAAGTTCTTTTTGAAGACGCGTCGCTGCTTGGAGCGGGAATATGGACAAAGGTCAAAAGCATCATACTTCCTTCAATGGTCCCGGTAATTATCACCGTTATTTTTATACAGATGATAAGCGGCATGCAGGTCTTTGCGGAGGTTTATATAATGACAAACGGAAGCCCTGAAGGCGCTTCCGAAGTTATAGCGACCTATATCTATAAAAAAGCATTCCTGTATATGGATATAGGGTATGCTTCCGGTGTCGCGGTATTTTTCCTGATACTTTTAATATCTATAACCCTGCTAAGGATGAACACCCTTGGCAGAAAGAGGAAATAAATGGCGCAAAAGAAGAGGTCAAAAGTTATCACACAATATGTAATGGAAGAACCCAATTACCTGTTCCCGAAATATGAAATGAAGAATCCGGGGACAAGGCTTGTAAGTTCAATCTGGGGATTTTTTGTCTTTTTGGGCGCGCTTCTTGTCACAATTCCTTTTTTATGGATGATTATTTCTTCCATGCTGCCGCTTGGAAGGATTTATGACCCTCTGCCTGAAATCATAAATACCCCGGAGCTGGGTTTTGATAACTTTAAAAAAGCATGGGAAATAGCCCCGTTTACTTTATATTTTATAAACAGCGTAATTGTTGCCGCGTGCGTTGTGCTTGGGCAGGTAATAATAAGCGCTATGGCAGCGTATTCGCTTTCAAAATTAAAGCCGCCTTTATATTCGGCGCTTGTGGTTTTATTCCTTTCCACGTTAATGATACCGTTTGAAACAATTGCCATTCCGCTTTACCTTTATATGAGGGATTTCTCAATCGCCGGCCTTTTGAAGATTAACCTTATAAATTCATACTGGGCTTTAATACTGCCCGGCCTTGCCAATGC
Source organism: bacterium (assembly GCA_029565735.1). Classification (GTDB taxonomy): domain Bacteria; phylum Oederibacteriota; class PGYV01; order PGYV01; family PGYV01; genus PGYV01. Next base: position 46,218 of record JAKQNO010000138.1, on the reverse strand, counting down.
CGTGAATATTTTTATTTTTAAAAGTTTCTTTGACAAACTGCCGGATGACTTTATAGAGGCGGCGCGCGTAGACGGATATTCAGAAACAGGTATTTTCTTCAAAATTATAATGCCTGTTTCAAAGCCCATAATTGTGGTGGTCGGGATAATGAATTTTGTAAATATCTGGAATTCCTTTTTCTGGCCGCTTATCGTGACAAATGAGCCGGGTATTTACACCCTTATGCTTGGAATATACAAACTGATAGAAGAAGGGCAGCCGTGGAACATTGTAATGGCCGCGGTAACGCTGTCAATGATTCCGACCATAATAATATTCGGTTTCTTCCAGCGCCATATAATGAAAGGCGTTGTGTTCACTTCGCTGCAGGAATAAAAACTGATTATTATTACTTTGTATTGGATTGTTTTTAACGGGAATATTTATTAAAATAACTGTAATCAGTCAGGCGTGCAAATTGATAAGGGGGCTTATATGAAGAGAGTTTTAATTTTTTTAGCAGCAGCAGTATTGGTATCAGTCCTGTTGGTATCCTGTAACAAAAAATCCTCGCCGACATCGCCGGATGTGTCAAATGAACAGCAATCACCGACAACGACGCAAACGACTGTAAATGCCATGACCAGCACGGTTACGGAAATTATGTCGGCTACGTCTACATCTACTGTTACACCTACGATGACGATAACCGAGACAGAGACAGCCACGGAAATTGTATCGGCTACGGCAACAAGCACAATAACAATAACGGCTACATGTACTCCGACTGTAACTTTAACCAGCACAGCTGCAAATACGCCAAACGTAACACAGACAGCTGAAGAATCGCGTGTTTTTGTATATGTGGACGGAGGAACTTTTACACAGACAGATTCCAAAAAGCCTCAAAGTTTTGACCATACAATATCATCTTTTTATATTGGAAAATATCAGGTAACTTATGAACTTTGGTATACAGTAAGGCAGTGGGCTTTAAGCAATGGGTATACATTTGCAAACGCGGGCAGAGAAGGAGAGGATGCCACATTCTTCGGATCGGCGCCGTCAGCGAATCAATTTCAGCCTGTTACAACCATTAACTGGCGCGACGCAATTGTCTGGTGCAACGCTTACAGCCAGAAGTATGAAAAAACTCCCGTGTATTATTCTGACGCGCTTCTTACAACGCCAATAAAGAATTCAGCTGACGGCTCGTTTGGCAACACTGTTAATGCAGCCGCAGGGAGCGTGGATAATCCTTACGTTAACTGGAACTGCGACGGTTACCGCCTTGCAACAGAAGGGGAATGGGAATTTGCGGCGCGATATATTGACGGGACAAACTGGACCCCTGCAAATTACGCTTCCGGGGACTCCGCGCCGTATGACACTTCAACAACAATCGGGGATTATTGCTGGTATTCAGCTAACATGAACTCTACCACGCATGATGTAGGCGGAAAACTGCCAAATGCCCTTAATATATATGATATGTCGGGCAATGTTTATGAATGGGTTTGGGACAATTGGGCTGATTATCCGGGGGATTCTACGGACTACAGGGGCCCCGCATACTCGGTTTCACGCATATGCCGCAGCGGATATGTCCAAGTCGATTTAATGGCAACCGGGCTTCGTAACGCTTCCGCACCTTATACGGAATATTGGGGATGCGGGTTCCGCCTTGCCAGGACACAGTAATATATCTTAAATTGTATTGTTTATACAGCCCTGCCGGACTGCTTAAAACAAGCCGGCAGGGCTTATTTATTATGATGAAGGGTAATCTAATAAGGCAGGAATATATTTTATGCGTACGTTATAGCGCCTTTCGTGATATAATTTATCAACGTTTAAAGATAAACAGTAATAATAAATAAGGAGGACTTGTATCCATGAAAAAAAATAAAGCGGCAAAAAAAAGAAATCTGGATATGGCGCTTCACGAACAGAGGATTAAAACAATAGGGCTTTCTGACAGGGCGGTAAAAGCCGCGGTCAGGTTGATAATTATCGCGATACCGGTTGTTTTAATCGCGCTTATTATTTATTTCAGCGTAAGATAAAATGGCCAACGGTTATGTCCCGCTTGCGTTAAGGGCGGAAATTAAAAATTTTCTTAATAAAACCACATACCGGCACGCGCTTGGTGCCGAAAAAATAGGCGTTAAGCTTGCTATCCGTTTCGGGGAAGATCCGCAAAAAGCCGCAATTGCCTGCCTTCTTCATGACTGCGCCAAAGACATGGATCACGAGGAACAGCGCGCTTATATGAAACATCACGGCATAAAAAGGGACTTAAAATATCCCAGACTGTCCGCCTTATTTCACAGCAGGACGGGCGCCCACATGGCGCGTGACCGTTTTGGGATAACTGATAAGGATATACTGTCCGCGATTTCGCATCATACGGTCGGCAGGAAGGGAATGACCAACATTGAAAAGATAGTGTATATATCTGATTTTATTGAAACAGGGCGGAGATATATAGGGTCCAAAAAATTAAGGGAGAGGTTCTTAAAAGACAAAAGCATAACATTAAATGAGCTTGCTCTGGAAGTGGCAAAAGAAAAACTGACATATCTGATTGCCGCGGGGCATGTAATACACGCCAACTCTGTTGCGCTGTGGAACGAACTGCAGGAAAAGAAATTAAGAGATATTTCCATGGAAAACTCAGATAAATAAAAGAAAATTTAAAACACGTAAGGTTTTTTGTAAGGTATTAAATATTTATCATTATACTTGACAAAACTAAAATCCACTGCTATACTTCAGACAAGAAGAAAAAAAGAGAGGCGGTGGTGTTATGGGGGAAAGTTACGAGGATCTAAAACAGGTACTGTCGACTAACGAGGCGCTTGCGATTATCTGCTACAATAAACACCGGCATCAGGGGCTTGTAAGCTGCGCAAGGATATCGGAAATGACCAAAGTTCCGATAAACAAAGTTAAAGAGTCCTGCGCGAAACTTGAGGAATTAAAGGTAATAAAGATACACCGTACCGGATACGATGCCGAAGTGGAAATTCTTGACCAGGAAGACAGCCATACCAGGCACATAATAGACGAAGTTATCTGGGAAAATAAAGCTGAATACGGCAAGATATACAAAAAGCTTATAACCGCAGAGCTTTTTGAATACATTAACGAAGGCAAGTAGCGCCTTTAACAGTTCGATAAAGCCCGGACGCATACAGCGTTACGGGCTTTTTTTTTTGACAAAAAAGGGATATAAGTTTATAATAAGTGCGGGTACAAAAGGGAGATGTAAATGGCAAAATTTTCTTTTCACAGCGAATCAAACATAAAACTGCTTCTGGTAGAGGATGAAAAGAGCCTTGCCAAATATCTGCAGATATCGCTGCAGGATGAAGCTGGGAATATTTTTAACGTTAAAAACGCAAGTTATTTAAGCGAAGCCATGGCTTTTGCCGGACAGGAAAATTTTGACGTGGTGCTTTTAGACCTTAACCTGCCTGACAGCAATGGCATGGATACGCTGATCAAATTCAGGGAAAGATTTCCGGACATTGCCGTTGTGATACTTACCGGAATGGAAGATAAAGAATTTTCCTTAAGGGCCGTTAAAGAAGGCGCTCAGGATTACCTTATAAAAGGCGAAACAGAAGCAGGCGTGCTTGTAAGGTCTATTTTTTACGCGATAGAAAGGAACAGGTTTATAATAGACCGCAGGAAAGGGCGCCTTGAACTTGAAGAGAGCTATGAAAAGTTAAAAACAATATCTGACGGAATAATATTCGCCATGGAAAAAATTGTGGAAACGCGCGACCCGTATACGGCGGGCCATCAAAGAAGGGTGGCTCAGCTTGCCAAGGCGATTGCCGTAAAACTTGGGCTTCCTGACGAGACAATTAATGCCATTTATATCGGCGGCATAATTCACGATATAGGCAAAATATATGTGCCGGCAGAAATTCTTTCCAAGCCGGGCAAACTTTCAACGATAGAATTCAGCATAATAAAAACGCATCCGCAGGTGGGGTATGACATTTTAAAAACCATTAAATTTCCTTTCCCTGTTGATAAGATAGTCTTTCAGCACCACGAAAGGATGGACGGAAGCGGATATCCGCTGGGATTAACGGAAGATGAAATAATGACAGAGGCAAAGATTATAAGTGTTGCGGATGTTATGGAAGCTATGGCTTCAATAAGGCCCTACAGAGCCGCGCTTGGCACGGAGGTTGCCTTAAACGAGATTAAGGTGAACAAAGGGAAGCTGTATTACGCGCCGGCGGTTGACGCGTGCGTGGAATTGTTTGAAAAGGATGATTTTGCATTTGACAGGCAGTGATGTCACAAACTGACAGTTTTACGGCTATAACCTGTTTAAACCTTTGTTTAAAATCAAAAATAACGGCATAACAATTGCTTTATATAAAACGGATTGTATTATATACTGGTTTATCCGCAAGGGCGTTTGAAACAAAAATAACGGGAGAAGGCTAAATTGACAGCTAAGAAAGAGACAAATAAGGTTAAAACAGAGCCTGAAATTACGGCGGTATCAGGTGTTGTTTCGGACGAACAGCAGGATAAAGCCATACGCTACGGCGAAGGCCCGCTTTTAATTGTCGCGGGCGCGGGAACCGGCAAAACAAAGGTAATAACCGAAAGGATAGCATGGCTGATAAGCGAAAATAAGGCGCTGTCATCTCAGATTGTGGCGCTTACGTTCTCTGAAAAAGCGGCAAGAGAGATGGAAGAGCGCGTTGATAAACTTGTGCCTTTTGGAATGACGGAAACGCAGATATCAACCTTTCACTCCTTTGGCAAGGCGATAATAAGCGAGAACTTCGCGGAGTTAAAGATAGCCCCTGACTGGGAAATATTAAAGGAAACTGACGCTGTAATCCTTATCATGGAAAATATAGATTGTTTTGACCTTGATCTGTACAAGCCGCTTAACAATCCGGGGCAGTATCTGGCCCAGCTTGTGGGTTTTATATCCAAACTTAAAGACAACCTTATAACGTGGCAGGACTATGAAATTTTTGCGGCCTCTTTTTCCGATAAAGCGGAAACTGACGAAGACAGGGAAATTGCGGCGAAACACAGGGAGCTTGCGGGTTTTTACAGGGAATACGAAAAACTGAAGACCGAAAAAAACCGCATGGACTTCGGGGACCTTATCCTTGTGCCGTATCTGCTTCTTAAGGAAAAAAAATCCGTCCTTAAAAAGTACAGGGACAAATATAAATACATACTGATTGATGAGTTTCAGGACACCAATTACGCCCAGTTTGAATTTATAAAACTGCTTGCCGGAGAACAGGGCAATATAAACGCGGTGGGCGATGACGACCAGATGATATACCGTTTCCGCGGCGCGGCAATTTCCAATATTATGGGGTTTAAGGACCATTACAGAAGCGGGGAGATGGTTGTTTTAAAGAACAACTACAGGACATGTCAGGAGATTCTGGACGCGGCGCACAAAGTAATTCAGAACAATACAGACAGGCTTGAAATAAAGTATAACCTGGACAAAAAACTGGTTTCAAAATACGCCCCTGAACACAGGATAAGCAGGCTTAACGCGAAGGTGTTTTCAAACTATTCCGAAGAGGCTGATTTTGCCGCGGCGGAAATAAAGCAATATGTGGACAAAGGGTATTACAAATACAGCGACTTTGCCGTGCTTGTAAGGGCAAAAAATGACGCGCGGATGTTTTTAAAGACCTTTGAAAAAAAGGGCATACCATACGCTTTTTCCGGTGACGAAGGGCTTTATAATAAAAAAGAGGTTCAGTTTCTGATAAACTTCTGCAGAATGCTTGCCGCCCCGTATGAATTTAACCCTGTCCTGGATGTAATAATATCCGAACACTATGATGTTGACCCTTTTGTCATTTCCAAGCTTGGAAACCTTGCCAAAGAGCACAACGCCGCGGTAATTGACATGATGAGGGAAAACGAGAAATACCCCGAACTTAATATTCCGGAAAAAGAAGCGTTAAAAATAAAAAGTTTTATTAAGGATGTTGACCATTATCTTTCAAGGGTGGCGGAAAAAATCCCGCCCGGCGAGATAGTCCTTGAGTTTTTAAAACAGAAGAAAATTCTGGACAGGCTGTTTAAGGAAAACACGCCTGATTCGGACGCGATAGTGGCGAACATTTCCGGATTTTTTGAGATTATGAAACATTTCTCCATAAATGAAAAATACGACACCATTCATAATTTCGTTAATTATATAGATTTAAGCATAAAATCCGGAGAGAATCCAAAGGAAGAATTTGTGTCTGAAGTAAAAGAAGACGCCGTGCAGGTGATGTCCATACACAAGGCAAAAGGCCTTGAGTTTAAGGTTGTTTTTGTGGCGGCGCTTATACAGGAAAAATTTCCGGGAAGAAAAAGGGCTGACTACGCGCTGCCTTTCCCGGAAACACTTATGCATGATATAGTTGATGAAGACACTTATTTTCACGAAGAAGAAAGGCGCCTGTTTTATGTCGCGATGACAAGGGCCAAAGAAGCGCTTTTTCTTACGGCCGCAAGGCAGTATGACGGAAAGGGCGGAAAGAAATTAAGCGTATTTTTAAAGGAAACCGGGTTTGATGTTCCGGATGATTTTGCGGTGACGCCGGATAGAATTAAGAAATTTGAGTTTTTTGAAAGGAAAGAAACCGCCCTTGAAAAGGCGCGCAGGAAGTCCAAACCTGACTTTCTTAAGCTTTCAAATTATCAGATTGACGATTACCTTACCTGCCCGTTTAAATATAAACTTGTGCACGTGTTTAAAATGCCCATCAGAAGCAAACCTAATGTCATGATTGGGTCGGCTATGCACGCCGTGTCTGCGGAATTTTTTATTGCGCGCAGGGAAGGCAGGAAAGTCACAAAGGATGATTTAAAGAAGATATTTGACGCTATGTGGAAGCCGGCGGGTTTTTTAACGCAGCAGGAAGCGATTAAAAATTACGAAGCCGCGGCAGAGGCCATTGAGCGTTTTTACGACAAGGAAAGCCAAAACAATATTATTCCGAAATATATTGAAAAAGATTTTGAATTTAAGCTTAATGACAAACTTGGCGTAAGGGGAAGATGGGACAGAATAGACGAAATTGACGGCAAGATAATAATCGTGGACTATAAAACTTCTGATGTCCGCGACGAGGAAAAGGCCGAAACAAAGATAAAAAGCCAGGATATTCAAAGGCAGCTTAAATTGTACTGCCTGGCGTATGAAAAGATGTTCGGAAAAATACCGGAAGAAGCGGGTCTGTATTTCTTTAAAAGTTCCATGCTTGTGACAAAGACTTTTAAGGAAAAAACAATCAGGGAATACGAAGAGAAGATACACGAAGTGGCAGGCCATATAATGAACGAAGAATTTGAAGCCACACCCGCGGCATTTACCTGCCGCTACTGCGCGTTTTTCAACATCTGCCCGTACAGCAAGGCGGATGTTCTGTTTTAATGGACACATCGTATTAATAGTTTAAGCAATTAAGCCATAGCGGAACAAATGTATGTGTATCACTTTTGCTTAATTGTTTATGGTTTAATGCTTCGTAATTCCTGTAATTAAATCTTGACATTATGAACTTTAAAGTTTATATTTATTTATAAGAAACAAACAATAGAGGGGTGTTTTACGTGGGTGAATACAATTATGTTTTTTATACGGAAGGAAATAAATGTTTTGCCATGGATTTTTTGATTAAATTAAGCGAAAAAGAGCAGGGGAAGGTTAAGTATTATCTTGATTTGATAAAAACAAGAGGCCCCATGATAAGGGAACCTTACGCAAAAAAACTTAATGGAAGCATCTATGAATTGCGGCCAAGTTTTGGAAAAACAGAAATCAGGCTGTTCTACTTTTGGGACGGTGATACGGCATGGTTTGTGCATGGTATTATTAAGAAAAGCCAAAAGACGCCTTTGGAAGCTTTGTTGGTTTCGGAACAACGTATGAAAAGATATTTCAAGGCTAAATCCGGAAATAGATTATAGGAGGAATAATTATGAAAAAAACATATGTGGGCAAAGCTGGAAAAATAAAAGTATACGGAACAAATCCGGAAAAATACTTTGATAAACTGATAGAAAAGAGCGCTAACGCGAGTAAAGGCTATGACGAAGAGATAATGCTTCACCTTGTGGAAGGTTTGAATAAAGAGCTTGTAAAAGAAAAAATTACGCCTTACGCACTGGCGAAAAAAGCCGGAATAAGGCCGCAGGTCGTTAAACGGATACTGAACGGCGCGCCCAACGCGGAAGTGAATACAATTGCTAAAATGGGACAAAGTATGAATATGCATTTGTGCTGGCATAAAAAATAAGAAATAACGCGGCTCAGCGGTTCGCGGTACGGTTTAGACTTGGCAGGCGAGGGTATTATCCTGCGGCAGTTAAGGATTTGATTTAAACAACGCGCCTTAAAAGGCGCGGCTACCAATACGTAAAAATAAAATGTATTGGCAGGCGCACCCTTCAGGGCGCGGCAATTGAAGTTGTTTTTACTTCCGTCCCTTCCCCTAACACTTGCGCTTGTAAACTCGCGCAAGCCCGGGGATTTCCGCTTCGCAGGCTCGCTCCAACCGTGTATCCGAACCTCTGTCCCTCGTGTTTTGTCTTTTTGTCTTTCCGAGCTGCCAAGCTGCCAAGCTGCCAAGCTGCCGCCTTTAAAGATTTTCCCCTTGAAAACTGCGCCATTTCTGATATAATCCCTTGCTGTGTTAACAAGCGGGAAGGAATACGGCGCCCGCTGTATTCTTATATATGGACTGCAGGAGGAAAGTAAATGGCAGAGAAACCGTTTGTAACGATTATCTCCCCGGTAAGAAACGCGGAGAGGACAATCGACACCACGATTCAGTACCTTTTAAATGTCGATTATCCAAGGGAAAACATGGAAATTGTTTTTGCTGACGGAGGTTCCACGGACAAGACTGTGGAAATCATCAAAAAGTGGCAGGAAAAATATCCGTTTATCAAACTTGAACTGGTGCCTGATTCAAAGTCGCCGGGTCACGCAAGAAACGCGGCTTTAAAAGTGGCACAGGGCGAATACATCCTGTTTACTGACGGGGACTGCGCGCCGCATAAAGACTGGATAGAAAAAATGATAGAACCTTTTCTTAAAGACCCGCAGATCGGCATGGTTGGCGGCGAAGTTTACACTTTAAGGACGGACGCCAATAATGACACGGAAAATTACTGCGAGCAGACCGGCTTTTTATCAATAGGTAATCGTGTTGGAATGAAGAACGGCGGCTATTATCCGCCGGTTAAAAAAGACCTTCCGCACGAAGTCAACGGTTCACAGACTTCGCCTTTCTTTGCTACGGCCAATGCTTCTGTTTCCAAAAAAGCGGCCATGGCAATAGGAAATGAATTCTGGCACGAACCCACGGGCGAAGACGTTGATTTTAACCTTAGGGTTTCAAAGGCCGGATTCAAGCTTTTCTTCCAGCCTTCGGCAATAGTTGACCATATGCACAGGGCGACACCGCAGCAGTTCTATAAGCAGCTTTACGGATACGGCTACGGACATCCGCTGTTAATCAGGGAACATTCCAAGAAAGTGCTTGAAATTTACATTGATTATTTCGGCGGAATTTCCATCCCGATACCTTTCCCGATACCGGGCATTATCTATATCGGCGACTGGCTTTTAATGCACTTGCTTGGGCTTGCGTTCCTTATTACTTTGGTTGTTTCGGCTTTTGTGGGCGGGATTATAGCCAACTTTACACCGCTTGCGGTGCTTTTTGGCCTTGCGTTATTCTTTACGGGAAAATTTTTCATACCGTCATTTAAGGTTAAACCAAGGGCAAAACTTTTTACATGGATGACCATACAGTATATGTCCAAATGGAATTTCATTAAGGGCGGCCTTGACAGCCAGAAGAAGTTTAACGCGATTAACCTGGAAGGTTAATTTAAAGCAAAGTTCAAAGGCGCGGGGTGCCCAAAGCATCCCGCGCCTTTTTTTATTAAAAATACCGGAGGCTTCATATAAAAAAAACAGCGGCAATATCCGTAATTTTTATTCTGGCGGCGTTATTTATTATCGCAATATCGGCAACTGTGGATGAATCGTTATTTATTAAAAAAGCGGCAGCTATTAAAGCTGCCTCCGGCGGCCATAACGGCGCTGTTGTAAGCGCGGCTTATGTGAAAACACTGCCTGCGCCCGTGAAAAAATTCGCGGCATTTCTTGAAATTACAGGCAAGCCGATGATTGACTCCGCGGAAATTAATCATACCGGGGAATTTAAGCCTTCCCAGGACGGGCAATGGTTTAAAATAAAAGGCAAGTATTTTCTTACCGGCAAAAAACCCTCATTTGTCTGGAGGGGAGTAATCAATATGGCGCCGTTTGTGACGATGGGCGCGACGGATTCTTATTTTAACGGTTCCGGCAGGATGCACATTAAGCTTATGTCTTTATTTACGCTGCAGGATGCTGCCGGAGGTTATATGAATCAGGCTTCGCTGGAGCGCATGCTTACAGAATGCCTGCTTATTCCCACGGTATTGTTTGATAAAAACATAATAACCTGGGAAAAAGCCGGGGCTGATTCCGCGTACGCGTCAATAAAAGACAGCGGCATGACGTCGCGCGCGCTCCTTGCGTTTAATCCGGACGGTTCGTTAAAGTCAATAAAGTTAAAAAGGAACAGGGAAGAGGGCAAAGTGCTTGTATCAAGGGAATGGGCGGGATATCCGGGAGAGTTTAAAGATTATAACGGGTACAAGCTTCCTTCATATATGGAAGGCGCGTGGATTGCGGACGGGAAAGAACAGCTGTATGTAAAATTTAAAACCGATAATGCCGTATATTATCCGGCGGCGGACGCGACAAATAAAGAAGCACAGGCCCATTAAAATATAAAACTGGTTTAAAAAAAATATTTTTTTTTGTTGACAAAATAGTTTTTTATCAATATACTTAGCCCATCTAACAATTAGTTAAATAAATAATTAGAGGTGCTAAAATGGATGTGACATCAAGGGAATTGATAGAATACATCCGCAGGATCGGGCAGCTTGTCAAAAAAAAGTTTGCCCATAAAAACTGCGTAAAGGGCGTTCATGAAGTGACCATGGCGCAGATGTATATTCTGGGGCGTGTTTTTGAAAACGGCAGGATGAAAATGGGCGACCTTGCAAGAAGCGAAGGTGTAAAACTTCCGACTATGACAAGCATGGTAAATAAGCTGGTAAAGAACGGGCTGCTTATAAGGGAAAGCGATGAAAAAGACAGAAGGACCGTATGGATATCTGTTTCGGGCAGGACAAAAAAGGAAGTGCTGTGCCACTTAAAAGAGATGGACGGAATAATGGGGAAGCTTCTGGACGTGCTTTCCGGGACCGAGAAAAAACAGGCAGTTAAAATGCTTGTTAAAATGAATGATTACCTTGAAAGGATGGTATAAAAATGAAAAAATTATCTGCTTTATTGGTGGTGCTGCTGTTTATCGCTTTTCCTGTAAAGGCGGAAAAGTGGGTGTTTACGGAATTTGGCCTAAATTACGGAACTGTAACAGGTCCGCAGAGCAGGATGCTGGAAGGCTACGGTGTATTTGACACCCCGGTCTTTGACGCGAAAGCGGGAGTATCCGTATTTAAATGGGGTGAAGCATATCTGGGCGGTTCATATAACGTGTTTGTAGCCAGGCAGGATTCAAATTCCTGCGCGGTATACGCGCCGCTTTACGCGGGTATCCGCGGCAATATTTTCCCTGAATGGCCGGTATTTCCGGATTTGTTTTTTGAAACCGGAATGACCCTTGGCAGTATGCATATGTACGATGCTGCTATGCCGCCTATGTATTATAAGGACATAAGCTGGACCGGCGGCTATTACAATTTTGGTATCGGTGTTAACTTAAACGTGGCAGATATTGCTGTTCTAAGGTTAAGCATTGAAAGGCCGGCTTTTTATGATGTTAATGAAAAAGAAATTCACACTGTAAAAACAGGCGCAGCCTGGAAAATATATTATTAAGGAGGCCGTGATGAGACCAATGAATTTAATCAGATATTTTATGGTTCTTTTAGTATCCGTGTTTCTATCAGCGGCTGTTTACGCGGAAGAGACTGTGTTAACACTTTCTTTTGAAGATTTCGCGAAAATGTGCGCTGACAATAACAGGGAATTTAAGATGGCGCAGCTTGACAAAGAAATAGCCGAAGCTCAGCTTGGCCAGGCGGCCGCGTCTTTTGGGCCGTCGGTTTCGCTTTCAGGCGGCTATCAGGCTGTTTACAATACTTTTTCAACGATGCCGATGAGGCCGTGGTACGCAGCGCAGGTTTCGCTTCAGCAGCCTGTGTTTACGTTCGGGAAAACGGTTTTTGGCTTTAAAATGGCGGAAGAGGCTTACAAAATAGCGTCTATCAGCTATAAAAAAGCAAAAGAAAAACTTGATCTTGATGTTATATCGGCTTATTACGGGGCCCTTATAACAAAAGAACTTATGAACGCCGGAAAGCAGAGCTTAAAGAGCAATGAAGAATACTACAGGATTACTCAGGCAAAGTACAAAAGCGGGCAGGCTTCCAACTTTGAAGTGCTTCAGGCACAGGTTCAGTACGCTAATTCAAAACCTGACGCAAGAAAAGCGGAAGACACATACCTGCTTTCAATGCAGATGCTTAAAAACACGGCGGGCATCAGCCTTGACCGGGAAGTTGAACTGACCGGAGAGCCTGATTATAAAAAACTTGAACTGACAGCGGATGACATAAAAAATAAATTCAGGGAAAAAAGCGATGACAGGGAACTTATTGAATCCGCCTCAAGGATATCCGAGTACAAAAAATATCTTACCGGCGCGATGTTTCTGCCCAATATAGCCCTGGCGGCAAACTACAGTTACATTTCCGCTGATTCCGCTTTTCACAGCGAAAAAAGTTACTGGTACGGAATGTGGGATGTCATGGTCGGATTGCAGTGGACTTTTTTCAACGGTTTCAAAAACGTCTACGCATTTAAAGAAGCTGCAGCGCAGGAAGCAAAGCAGAATCTTACAAAGGAAAACACGGTAAACCTGCTTGAAATACAGCTTGACCAGCTTTACACAGGGATGGAAGAAAGCGCAGAAGTGATTGAAGCGGCCGGGGACCTGATAAAGCAGGCGGAAGAAGGGTACAGGATAGCGTCAGAAAGCTACAAAAACGGCCTGATTCAGAGCGTTGACCTTATGAACGCGGAAATAGGGCTAATGAGGGCAAAGACAAACTATTATAACGCGTTAAATAATTACCTTACATCAATGCAGAAACTTAAAAATTTCATAGAATAAAACACGGGAGAAAATAAATGGACAAGACAAGAAACCTGCTTAAGAATGTTTTAAAGATTACGCTTATAATCATTGCCGTGCTGATAATTTTCAGGATTGGACAGAGCATAGCGAAAGGCGGAAAAAAACCGGCGGAGCTTGTTTATAACGTAGCGACCGTTAAACTTGAAACAAGGCAGATTGCCAAATATTTTGCAGTGCAGGGGGTAATTGAAGGGGACCCGCAGGTGAAAGTGTTTCCTATAGTGCCGGGCAAGTTTTCAAGAAATGCCGTGGCTGAAGGAAGTTATGTGAATAAAGGGGATGTGCTTGTCTACATTGACAGGGACATGGTCGGATACCAGTATGAACTTGCGCCTGTAACCGCGCCTGTGGGCGGAATGGTTACAAAACTTTACTGCATAGACAGGGGCGAAGCTGTAAGCCCGGCAATGCCGGTCGCGGAAATAGCGGACCCTTCAAAGGTAAAACTTGTTTTTAATGCCGGGCAGGAAGACCTTGTTAAAATCAAAAAAGGGCAAAAGGCGATAATATCATTTGTGGAAGACGCGTCGCTTTCCGTCCGGGGGGAAGTATATTCTGTTCCGCCTGTGATTGACAGCGATATTATGTCAGGCACCATTGTGGTTAAAGCTCCAAATACCGGGAATAAATTAAAACTTGGAATGTCTGTCAACGCGGAAATACTGCTTGAAGATATAAAGGGTTTTATGGTTCCGGAAAAAGCCGTGATAATGACGGAAAGCGGCGATTATATATTTACGGCCGTGGAAGGCAAAGCAAAACAGACAACCGTTAAAGCGGGATACAGGAACAAAGATATGATAGAAATTTCCGGCGACGGGCTTGCGGCAGGCACGGAAGTTATAACTGACGGAACGTTTAAACTGTCTGACGGGGTTTTAATAAGCACCGGGAATGAGCCGGCCAAACCGGCGGCTGATGTAAAGGGCGGGAAAGAAGATAAAAAAAGCGCCGCTAAAAAAGAAGAAACTCCGGTACAGCCGGAAAAGAAGTAAAGCGGATTATTCTAATTTAATAATAATTTAAGGAGCGATTGTATGAATATAGCAAAATTAGCCATCCAAAGGCCGGTACTGGTCGTAATGATGGTGCTTTCAATAATAACACTGGGTTTTATTGGTTATATAAACCTGCCGGTGGAGCTTATGCCTAACATTGAATTTCCGACAATAAGCGTTTCTGTTGTCTATCCGGGAGCGTCGGCCGAAGATGTGGAATCGCTGATAATCAAACCTATGGAAGAGCAGCTTGCCACCCTTGAAGGCATTGACACCATAAATGCCGTGGCAAGGGAAAATCTGGCCGTTATAACCGCTTCTTTTAAACTTGGCGTGGAAGTGAAATACGCGGAACAGAAAGTCAGGGAAAAAGTGGACGGAATTAAGTCGTTCCTTCCCGAAGATATACAGGATCCCATAATTCAGAGTTTCTCGTTAAGCGACATCCCCATTGCTTTCTACTCCATTGAAGCGGACCGCGATCAGACCATGCTCCAGGAAATAATGGAAGACGTAATGAAGCCTGCCATAGAGCAGACGCAGGGCGTGGCCGCGGTTTATGTTTTTGGCGGCAGGGAAAAGGTTGTCAAAGTAACGGTTAACAAGGCGCTTTTACAGGCAAACGGCCTTAATATGAACCAGATAAGCGGGGCGATTAAAGCCAGAAATTTAAGCTATCCGGTCGGCGATATTGATGGCGTTGAAAAAAATATGGCTATAAGGGTCATAGGTGAATTTAAAACAATTGATGAAATAGGGCTTCTGCCTGTATCTTCCACAACCGGCAAAATCGTAAGGCTTAAGGACATTGCAAAAGTTGAATGGACTCTTCAGAAAGAAACCGGCAAATTAAGGGTAAATACAAAGCCCGCGGTGCTCATGGCTGTATTTAAACAGAGCGGCGTCAATTCGGTAGAGACGGCGGATAAGGTCACTAAACAGATAGCTAAAACTTTAAAAGAGCTTCCGGCCGATATTAAGATAAAGACCATTATTGATACAACCATAAGAATTAAGAAAAGTGTTTCGGGAGTTCAGGAAAATATTGTCTTAGGCGCCGTACTTGCGCTTCTTATAGTGTGGCTGTTTCTGGGCAATTTCAGGTCCGCCATTATTACGGCGATTGCGCTTCCGAATTCCATTATCGGCGCTTTCTTCCTGATATCACTGTCCGGGTTTTCCATTAACGTCATTACACTTCTGTCATTATCACTTGCGGTCGGGCTTCTTATAGATGACTCTATAGTTGTGCGCGAAAATATTTTCAGGCATATAGAATTGGGCATGCCTCCCAAGGAAGCGGCTGAAAAGGGGACCAATGAAGTGGCACTTTCGGTTATATCTACAACCCTTTCTATTATGGCTGTTTTTTTACCTATATCGTTTTTAACCGGCGTAATAGGGCAGTTCTTCAAACAGTTTGGATTTACGGTAGCTTTTGCCCTTGCAATATCCCTTCTGGACGCGTTTACAACGGCGCCCATGTTATCCGCGTACTGGTATAAGAAAGAGAAGGAAAGCGCGGATAAAAAAGGTTTTTCAAAATTCATGGACGGAATTACAAAAAAATGGAATCAGATATATGATGAAGGCAACAGGGTTTATGGCGAAATACTGCACTGGGCGCTTAACAGAAAAAAAGCGGTATTAATAACGACGGTACTGCTTTTTGTGGGAAGCTTTATGTTATTGCCCTTCATGAAGATGGGTTTTATGAATCAGAACATTAATATTGTAAATCTGAGCATGCAGACTTATCCCGGCGCGCCTGTTCAAAAAATAGACGGATACATGCTTGAAGTGGAAAAATTTATAGTCCAGCAGAAAGAAGTACAGACTTATTTTGCCAGCATCGGCGATACGGGCACGGGTTTTGGCGGCGCGGGCGGAAGCAATACCGGTTCCATAATGATTTCGCTTCTGCCGGTGACCGAAAGAAAGGTTTCAAACGAACAGTTTATACAGAAAGTAATGAAATACGTAAAGGATAACAGGATTGACGTGTTTATGAATGTCACTGTTTCGCAGGGAATGGGCGGCAAAATGAGCGGCAACGATGAAATGAGCACCCCGATTCTTGTGAAAATTTTCGGCGATGACTTAAAAGTGCTTGCTGAATATTCCGGGAAGATAAAAAAGATGATAGAAGAAACGCCCGGAACCGCGTCTACGGACATATCCTACAAACCGGGGAAACCTGAAATGGTAATTTCAGTTGACCCTGTAAAAGCTGAAAAACTTGGGATGTCGGTATACGAAGTGGGCTCCACGTTAAGGGCCCTTGTATCAGGTTCGGATATTTCCACGTTCAGGAAAGATGAAAAAGAATATAATATCAATATTGAACTGAATGAGTCCAACAAAAGGATGACGGATGACATCAGAAATATGATTCTGACAAACAGGATGGGTAAAAAGATACCGTTAAGTTCTGTCTGTACTTTTAAATACTACGCGGGCCCTGTTGAAATACGCAGGGAAGACAAGATGAGAAACGTGATTGTAACGGCTTCTCTTGCGCCGGGTTATTCCGTCATTGAAGTTAACGGCAAGATTCAAAAAAGGCTTAAAGAAGAGCTTAAACTGCCTTCGGGGTACAGATATACATTCGGCGGGCAAAGCGAGCAGTTTGGCGAGCTTGTAGTACAGATGGGCGGCGCGATGCTTCTTGCCGTGCTGTTTATGTATATGATACTGGCGTCCCTGTACAATTCGTTTATACAGCCGCTTATCCTTATGACTTCAATTCCGCTTGCCATAATCGGAGCCTTTATCGGGATACTGATAACCGGATATCAGCTTGATATGTTCGCGTTTATCGGGCTTCTTATGGTATTGGGACTTGTAGCCAAAAACGGGATTCTGCTTCTTGATTTTACAAATAAAAAGCGCGAAGAAGGAATGGATATCAGGGAAGCGCTGCTGCACGCCGCGCCTATACGTTTAAGGCCTATTCTTATGACGTCGTTTGCCATGATATTCGGTATGCTTCCCATAGCGCTGTCAATGGGTGAAGGGGCAAAAGGGAATGAGTCGCTGGCAATAGTGGTCATCGGCGGGCTTATCACATCCACTTTCTTAACGCTTGTTGTTGTGCCTGTTGTTTATGAGTGGGTGGAAAACAAGATGTTAAAGAGGAAAGAAAAGAAAATGTTAAAAGAAGAGGCGGAAAATCAGCACAGCTGATTTTTTGAGGGCTAAATAAAAGGGGCGGATATTTCCGCCCCTTTTATATTTTTCGGGTATTTATGTTTTGTTCCGTCCATACGTTTTACGGGAACCTGGTATATTTTTTCAGTTTACGCCGTATGGTTTGTTTATATATTTCCGGCAGCCGCGCTGTGTTCAAACCGGTTAGCTGATTAGCAGAGATGCTTTTGTTACGCCATATTTTAGAATAGCAGGTGATGATTTGATTAATATCAGGGAGATTCAGGGGAGCGATTACGCGTTTCTTGAAGAGATGCTTTATGAAATGGTGTTTTTTGAAGATCCATCTTTAAAACCCCCGCCGGCCGAACTTTTAAAGATTCCGGAAATAAACAGGTACGTCAGATACATTATGCCATATGGCGGGGGAGTCATAGCACTTGATAATGATAAACCTGCAGGCGCGGCGTGGTATATTCTATTCCCGGAAAATGATAAAGGGTATGGTTTTGTTGAAGCGGGAATTCCGGAGATTTCCGTGGCTGTAAGAAAAGAATTCAGAAACAGGGGTATAGGCACGCTGCTGCTTAAAGAATTAACCGCCCTTGCGCATATAAAGGGTTATTATGCTTTATCGCTGAGCACGGACATGAAAAACCCGTCAGTAAGGCTTTATGAAAGGATGGGCTTTAAAAAGATAAAGCAGAACAAGGCTGATTGGGTAATGAGATTGGAAATATGAAACTGGAAATATAGCAGGTAAAAATATCTTAAATGTGGTGAAAGATGGCAATGAATAGAAAAGTTAAAATGTTATTAGAATACATTTGTATTCCTTTGATTATTCATGGCTTTGGATGGATGCTATTTTTTGCGTATAGGTTTTCTAATAACTTAGAGTTTACTATGTTTCAGAATATTTTTGATATAGCGGGGATGATTTATGTTATTGTTGCAATGTTTATTTTAATGCCAATCCTGATGATAAGAAAAGCTGTAGTGAATTTAAAAGAATTAAAGTGGGATACATTGCAATTTTTTGTTTATTTTGCAGTTTTGATAATTGCTTTATCGCCGATAATTTTATCTTTTCTATTTGGTATGGCGGTCGGTGGCGGATAAGAGGTATTTCTTGTCCTGATTTAAATAACTTCACCCAAAAAACAAAACTTTTCGCCTTTAATAAACCCAATAGAAGTGTTAAAATATTTTTATAAGCGTATTAATTAAATACTATATTATATGGAGCGTGGCGATATGAAAAGGTGGTTAATTTTAGCGGTTAGTGCAATTGCAGCTGTTTTTGTAATTGTATCCTGCAGCAATAACAGCAATCCTACATCAAGTTCCAATACGGGTTCATTGTCGGGATACGTATACAAGACGATTTGCTGCGATTATAATACAAATCCAATGAATGCCTATCCTTCCGCGCAGATAAGTATGTACCAAAGTTCTACGCTTTATAAAAACACTTCAACTGATTCATCCGGTTTTTATCATATAAACTCCATAGTTCCGGGCACTTATGATGTTGTTGCCGGGATACCGGAAGATGCTTTTTATGGGCAGACAAGGACGGCTTCTGCGGATTGGGCTGATGTTCCCGGCGAGGCAAATGCGGGCTGGACGTATTATTCCATGACAAAGTCGGCTGTCACAATAGCGGCAGCGGAAAACGTGACACTTGACTTTCGTTTTATGGGATATTAATGAAACTGCCTCTTAAAAGGGGCGGCGCCGCTTTAATATTTGTTATAATTTTCTTAATTATAACGGCTGCTGCAGCTGCTTTTATCTTTTACCCTTCAAAATTTGAACTGGAACGCCCGCTTGGATTTCAGGTGTTGGACGACGGAAATATACTTGTTACCGACGGAGGCGGGCTTCTTTGGGAAGATAAAAATTCCAAAGTTTTTATTATAAACAGAGCCGGTAAAGTTTTATGGAAATATGATTCGGGCCTGCGTTTTGCGCACAGCGCGATAAAACTAAAAAACTCAAATATTTTAATACCTGATACAAATAATGACCGTCTTGTTGAAGTTTCTCCCGCCGGCAATACCGTATGGACAAGTGCGCAGTGGAGCGGGGGAACAGGCCTTTTATCAGACGGGTCAAAAATAGATTATCCAAACCATGTTATAGAGATGGGCAACGGGCATTTTCTGCTCTCTGACAGATTTAACAGCGCGGTTGTGGAGACTGACAGAAACGGACAGGTATACCGGTCGTATAAAGGCGCTTCCAAACAGCACGCTCCCCGGGAACTTGAAAACGGAAATATCATTATTGCTGATTCTGATAATAACAG
This sequence comes from bacterium, assembly GCA_029565735.1. Classification (GTDB taxonomy): domain Bacteria; phylum Oederibacteriota; class PGYV01; order PGYV01; family PGYV01; genus PGYV01. The sequence continues at coordinate 26,469 of JAKQNO010000138.1, read as the reverse complement.
GGTGATTGAGGTTGACAAAAAAGGCGGTATTGTATGGCAGTTTTCAAGGGGTTTAAACTGGCCCCGTTTTGCCCGCAGGCTTGAAAACAATAATACTATAATATCTGATTCTTATGGTAACAGGATAATTGAGGTTGATTATGCCGGCAATACTTTGTTTGAATATGGCAAAGGCATTCTGTCCATGCCGTACCAGGCCGAACAGCTACCCGGCGGAAATATTCTTATTGCTGACGCCCAGCATTCAAGGCTGATTGAAATTAATAGGAATAAAAAGATTGTCTGGAAATATTCCACAATGAATTCGCTGCGCAGATGGTTAATGATGCCGCTAAAGCTGAAGAACGGAGGCGCGGAGCTTGCCGGCAATGATAAAATGCCAAAATACTGGAGGCGCTGCGACCTGATTGCGCCGGAAGGCAATAAATGGGAACGTGACACAGCAAACGCGGCGGAAGGCCGTGCAAGTTTTAAACTTACTTCTACCGAAGGCCCCGGAAAGAACAAGTGGTGGGGCCAGGCCATAAAAACAACGGGCGGCGGAAAAGCTTATTTTTCATGCAAGATAAAGACCGCCGGAGTCAAAGAAGGCGCCGGGGTGTCTTTGAATTTTGTTGACCGCAAAGGCGGTATATTGGGAGGGGTGAATTCAAAGACTTTTTCCGCAGATACGGAATGGACCGGAATAGATATTATAACTCCGGTGCCAAAAGGTACTGTGATAGTGGGCATATCTTTGTCGCTTATAGGCGAGGGAACCGCCTGGTGGGATGATGTTAAGTATGGTAAAAGCCTTAAATAAGAGCAGTTTTTAACGGGAAAATTTCAATAGTTGTTTCCATAAATTTCGCCTTTAATAAACCCCATAAAAGTGTTAAAATATAATGTTTTTATTAAAAAGCCGGAGGGTGGAATAATGACAGAAGGCGAAATATTAAACACGCTTATTGACCTGCAAAAGGCCGACAATGCGGTTCTGGCAGTGGAAAAAGAGGGGCGGATGATTGACGCGGAAATTGAAGAAAAGAAAAAAAGAATAGAGGAATTTAAGGCGGAATTCAACGAAAAAAAAGCAAGGCTTGACGAATTTAAACGCAAAAAAGCGGCGCTTGACCTTGAAATAAAGTCCAGGGAAGCTGATATTCTGAAAAAAGAAGGGCAGGGGGCGTCAATAAAAACAAATGACGCTTTTAAGGCGCTTCAGGATGAAATTGCCAGGGATAAGGATGAAATAAGAAAGACCGAAGATAAGATTCTTGGAATTGAAGAGGAAGAAGAAGAGGTAAAAATCTGGATTAAGGAACAGGAAGGTTTGTTTAAAAAAGAAGAAGAACGGCTTGGCGCTGAAATAAAAACGCTGGAAGCGCAGAAAGCGGAAAAGAATTCGGGTATTGCCGCGCTTGCCGCGGAGCGTGAAAAAAAAGCCGCTGTAGTGGATAAACAGTGGTTTGAAAAATATGAAAAGATAAGAAAGGCCAAAGGCGGCGTTGCCGTTGCGTCGGTCACGCGCGACGCGCGCGGCGACGGAAGCTGCGACGGCTGCAGGATGGCAATACGCGCGCAGATGGTTATAAAACTTAGAAAAAGGCAGAACATAGAATACTGCGCCAACTGCGCAAGGATTCTTTACGTTCCGGAATAACGCAAAAGACTAAATGACAGGGAGCCTGTATGGATATTATTAAAGAAGCCCAAAAAGTTCTGGCAATGGAAGCTGTGGAAATAACAGCGGCAAAGAAAAGGCTTGGCAGGGATTTTATTAAAGCCATAGAAATTTTAAAGGAATGTAAAGGGAAAGTGGTTGTATCCGGCATAGGCAAGTCCGGCCTTGTGGGGCAGAAGATTGCAGCCACAATGTCGTCAATGGGCACGCCTGCCGTGTTTCTGCATCCCGTGGAAGCCGCGCACGGCGACATGGGAATTTTTATGAAAGGCGATGTTGTCATAATGCTGTCGCAGAGCGGTGAAACCGAAGAGGTTATAAATATCCTTCCGGCTTTGGGCAGGCTTAACATACCCATAATCGCAATAACAGGAAAGAAAAATTCTTCCCTTGCAAAATCGGCTGTATGCGTTCTTAGCTCCTCTGTAAAAGAAGAAGCATGCCCGCTTAACCTTGCGCCCACATGCTCCACCACTGTGCAGCTTGCGCTTGGCGACGCGCTTTCTGTAGTGCTTTTAAAGATGAAAAATTTCAAAAAAGAAGATTTTGCAATGCTTCATCCGGGCGGTTCGCTTGGGAAGAAGCTTGTGCTTAAGGTTAAAGACATCATGCACACCGGCGAAAGCGTGCCGAAAATAAATAAGGGCGCCGTTTTAAAAGACGGCCTGCTTGCAATGACCGAAGGCAGGTTCGGCTGTGTCGCCGTAACCGGCGAAAACGGGAAACTTGCCGGTATATTTACTGACGGCGATTTAAGGCGCCTTCTGGAAAAACAGGCCAATCCATTCATGCTTAAAATGTCGGAAGTGATGGTAAAAAATCCTAAAATAATTTCCGAAGGCGAGCTTGTAATAAAAGCCCTTGGCATAATGGAAGAAAAATCAATCACAGTCCTGCTTGTATTGTCAAAGGACGGCAGGCCAAACGGAATAATTCACCTTCACGATATTTTAAAGTCCGGGGTTGTTTAAGTGGCCGCTTCAAAAAAATTCAAAAATCTTTCAAAAATAAAACTTGTATGCCTGGATGTTGACGGCGTTTTAACCGACGGCGGAATAATAATAGGTAATAATAAAACCGAATTCAAGCAGTATAACGTCAAGGACGGCACAGGCATTGCCCTTGGCCGCCACGCCGGGCTTCAGTTTGCCGTTATCAGCGGAAGGTTTTCAAAGGCGATAGCGTTTCGGGCGAAAGAACTGAAAATTCAGCACGTGTATCAGGGCGCTTTAAACAAACTTGGCCCGTACGCCGAACTGAAAGGCAAACTTAACCTTAAGGATGAAGAGGTGTGCTTCATCGGGGACGAAATAATAGATATTCCGGTTTTAAGGCGCTGCGGTTTTGGCGCTGCGCCCGCTGATTCGGCGTCTGAAGCAAAAAAAGCAGCGCTTTATATCTGCAAAAACGGCGGAGGCCGCGGCTGCGTAAGGGAAGTAATTGACATGATATTAAAAGCGCGCGGGCTTTGGGATACGGCGGTAAAAAGGTACCTTGATGATGAAAAAGAAGCTGAAGGCATTTAGAAATTATATATTTTTCCTGTTTATACAGGGGGCAAGGTTCCTTGTATTTTTTATCCCGTGGAAAGCCGGGGCAAAAGCCTGCGAATATTTCGCGCTGTTTGTCTTTCTTTTTCTTAAAAAAGACAAACGCACGCTTTACAGAAATCTTGATATAGTTTACGGCAGCGCGCTTTCCGCAAAAGAAAAAAAACAGCTGGCAAAGCGCAACATACGCAATTACGGCAGGGGATTTTTTGAGTTCTTAAAATTTACGGTATGGCCCGCTTCAAAAATAAAAAATATGGTCAGGGAAACGCACGGCCTTGAACACTTTAACAGCGCCAAAGAGACAAAAAAAGGGGTGATAGCTGTCACGCTTCACCTTTCTAACTGGGAGCTTTTGGCGCACTTTACCGCGTTAAACGGCAACATAGCGGGCGCCGCGGCAAAGCGGATGTTTGACCCGCGTATTGATAAAGCCGTCAATTCGGCCCGCACCAAAACCGGCGTTAAGATATTTTTAAAGGATGACGACATAAGGGTGATGATAAAGGATTTAAGGCAGGGTATGATTTTTGGCATTCTGTCGGACCAGGATACAAGCGTTGAAAGCGTTTACGCGCCGTTTCTGGGAACAATGGCAAAGACGCCTTCCGGGCCGGCTTTACTTGCAAAAAAACTTGGGCTTACCCTTTTAACGGTGTGCATTTTCAGAAGGCCTGATAATTATTACGGAATACAGATAAACGCGCCCATAGAAACGGCGGATAAAACAACAGAGCAGCTTGCGGCGGAATATAACAGGCAGTTGTCGGAATTCATACTTAAATATCCGGAACAATGGATATGGGTCCACAGAAGGTTCAGGATGACGGTGGAAAAAGAAATGGAAGAAAAGGGCGTAAAACTGTGAACAGGATAACAAAAATTTTATTACTGGCGCTTACGGCGGCGGTGTTATTTGCCGGCTGCGGCAGGGAAAAAAAGATAAAACCAAGCCTTCCCGTGGGCGACAGCGTGGAATCTGTCCCTAATTTTGTAATGGAAAATTTTACCCTTAAATCCGCGCAGAAAGGCGAAGTGAAGTGGGAAGTCAACGCCAAAGGCGCGCAGGTTTTTGAATTAAAAAAGAAAGCTTACGCGCAGGGTTTTGTGATGAATTACCTGGACGCTAATAACAGCAAAACCGTGCTTTACGGCGACCGCGCCGTAATAGATACTGACACAAATTTTATGGAAATTACCGGCAATGTAAAGGCGATTTCCGGCGACGGCGCGGTTGTGCGGACCAACAGGCTTTTTTGGGATGACAGGCGCAAAAAAATGTATACCGAAGAAGAAGTGACGGTTACAAGGGACGGCACGGTATTAAAAGGCATAGGGCTTGAAACCGACGCCGGATTTAAAAATCTTGAAATAAAGCGAAGGGTGACATTAAAGGCAGTGGATGTGGGCGAGTGATGCAAAAAGCCGCTTTGTTTATCGCCCTGCTTGTTATAACCGCGGGATGTTTTAAAATTGATGACGCGAAATACGAAAATGAATATTTTAAGAATGTTTCCGAAAGGATACAGGAAGCAAAAAAAACAGGTGAAGACGGATTAACGCCTGTGCCGACAACTGTTGTTTCATTACCTGCGGCAGTGACTCCGGCAGTTACTGCGGTTAAGCCGTCGCCTTCTCCTTCGCCTGTTGCGGCTAAAAAGAAACCCACAATAAAAGAACTTAACATAAGCGCCGATAATATGAAGTTCGCGGTTGAAGATAAAATGGCGGTTTTTTCGGGGAATGTAATAATAAAAGCCGCGGGCGCGCTGGTACACGCCGACAGGTTAAAGAGCAAAGATTACAAAAAAAGCGCGGAAGCTGATGGCGATGTCCGGGTTTTTTACAAAGAGTACGGGCTTAACCTTGAATCAAAAAAAATGTCTTATTCCAACGGGCTTAATGTAATTACGGTTTCAGAGAAAGTTAAAGCCAAAAAAGCGGCGGCTGACGGAAATACAATTGTAATTTACTGCGATGAAGCGGATTTTGACACGGTAAAAAACGAAATAACGGCTGAAAAAATCAAAAGCCGAGTAAGGATGGAATATCAGGATATTACGGCATTCGCGGACAAGGTAGTTTATAATGACGAAAAAAAAGAGCTTGAACTTACCGGCAAACCGGTTTTTAAAAGGAAAAAAAGCCTGTTCTTGTCCGACAGGGCGGTGATTGACACTGATACAAAAAAGATAAAACTGCAGGATAATATCTGGTCAAAAATATACTATACAGACGCTGAAAAAGCGCGCAAGGAGGCGGAAAAATATGAAACACCTTAAAACAGAGCACCTGGTAAAAACGTATAATAAAAAACGGGTGGTAAACGACGTATGCGTTGATGTTAAGCAGGGCGAGATAGTGGGGCTTTTGGGGCCCAACGGCGCGGGCAAGACCACAACTTTTTATATGGTGCTTGGCGTAATTCAGCCCGACGCCGGCGGCATATTCCTTGAAGACAAAGACGGCGGCAGGATGAACTTGACCGGCATGCCCATGTACAAAAGGGCGTTAAACGGCATAAGCTACCTTTCGCAGGAGCCGTCCATTTTCAGGCGCCTAACCGTTGAAGAAAACATCATGTCAGTGCTGGAATTTATGGATATCACAAAAGAGGAAAAAAAGCACAGGCTTGAACAGCTTCTTGAAGAATTTAAAATATCGCACCTTGCAAAGCAGAAAGCTTACACCCTGTCGGGCGGGGAAAGAAGAAGGACGGAAATAGCGCGTTCGCTTGTCCTGTCCCCAAGCTTCATACTGCTTGACGAGCCGTTTGTGGGCATTGACCCGATTGCGGTTTTTGACATACAGAATATTATCAGGGAGTTAAAAAAGAAAAATATAGGCATACTGATTACCGACCATAACGTCAGGGAAACCCTTTCAATCACGGACAGGGCTTACATCCTGTACGAAGGGAAGATACTTCTTCACGGGCCCGCGGAACAGCTTGCGCATGACAAAAAAGCCCGCGAAATATACCTTGGTGAAAAGTTCACGCTATGACGCGGGTTCTTTTTATTCTTGGCGCGCTGCTGTGCGCCGTTGCCGGCGCCAACGCCGCGGATATGCAGGATTTTTATTATGGGGCGGATCCTGAAAAGACCGCGGCTTATTATGTGCTGAAAACCGCGGAAAACCCTTCAAACAGGGCGAATTATTATTCGCTTGCTTCGGTATTTAAGGAGTTTGGGGAAAATCAGAAAGCCATAGAAGCGTATCTGGAAATCCTTAAGCTTAATCCCAAAGAAGTCAGGGCTCATTTTGAACTTGCAAAGATGTATTATTATACGGGAGATGCGGCAAAAGGCGAAGAGATGGTGAACGTCCTTGAGTCTAAAAATATGGCCAACTGGGAGGTTCTTTACTGGCACGGCTGCATGCTTCTGGAAACAGGAAGGTACGAAGAGGCAAAGATAAGATTTCTGCAGGCAATAGATGAAAATATGTACAGGAATATTTCATATATAAAAATGGCAGAAGCGTACGAAAAAACCGGAGACATTGATAAAGCCCTTGAGTATTATAAAGAAGCCATTAATAAGGATAAGACCTATACCGAACTTAACAGGCGCATAGCCGTGCTGCACGAAAAAAAGCAGGAATTCATAAGCGCCTATAAATACTGGAATAAGGTTGTGGAAGTTGATACGCAGGACACGGAAGCCAGAGAAAAAGCTCAGAAGTTCGCTCAATTTGTCCCCGCCATAAAACAGATGATAGAAAATGATAAAAAAAGAAAGACAGACGGGCGCGCTGCCTATACCCCGCCGGAAAAAATCCGTATAAAGGAATCCGCCGGTTTTCAGCAGGTTAAAGCGGGAATAATAACAGGCGCGCGTCAGGTGCATTTTAAGCACGGTTCGGATTTTGCCGTAATCAATCATAAAGGTGAAGAATTATTTAAAGGCGCGGCTGTTACGGATTATGAACTGACGGCGGAAAAAAAGGGCATATTTATATCCGATTCAGAAGGCAATTCCAGAACGCTTATCGGGGAAAATTCCGTGATTAAACCGGCAAATGAAAACGCCACGGCCGCTTTTTATAATATCGCTTACGGGCAGGGATTTTACTGGGCGGAGCGCGCGGACACGACGTACAGGGGCGATTTTGTGATTGTGGAGAAATCGGGAAAGATAAATGTCATAAACTCCCTTAATATGGAAGAGTACCTTTACGGCGTTATAGCGGCGGAGATTCCGCCGGATTGGCCGGAAGAGGCTTTAAAAGCCCAGGCGGTTTCCGCAAGGACTTACACAATGAAGCATTTAAACAGCCATAAAAAAGACGGGTATGATGTCTGCGCAACCCAGCACTGCGCTGTGTATAAGGGGGTTAGCGGCGAAAATGCAAGAACAATAGCGGCGGTGGACGCCACGCGCGGAGAGGTGCTGTATGACGCTGAAGGCAAACTTTTAAGCACCTTTTTTTCCAACTGCTGCGGCGGCCATACCGAGGATGTTTTTGAAGTCTGGGGTTATAAAGAGTCAAAGAGTCTAAAAGGGGTGTATGACGGCGATTTTAACTGGAAATGGAAATTCCCGCTTGCGCCCTTTGACTTGGAAGAATACGTAAGAAGCATGCCTGATGTTTACTGCAAGGCTGAAGGCGCGGCAGAGACCAGCTTCAGGTGGATAAGGTACCTTGACGCGCAGGACCTTCAGAGATATGTCGCGAAGAGGAAGGACATAGGAAGGATTAAAAAAGTGGAACCTTTAAAACGCGCGCGCGGAGGGGCGGTGACGCGCATAAGGATTACCGGCGAAAAAGGGGTCTACGAGGTGAAGTTTGACCCCATACGCTCGGTTATGGGCAAAATAAGGTCAAATGTGATAAAATGGGAATACGCGTCAGACAGTGAAGGTTTTATAAAATTTATCTATATTTACGGCGCGGGCTGGGGCCATTCCGTGGGCATGTGCCAGCGCGGTTTAAAAGGAATGTCAGAAAAAGGGAAAAAGTATAAGGAAATATTAAGGCATTATTACAGTGATTCGCAGATAAAAAAACTGTATGGAGATTAAAATGTACCCTATAAAAGTAAAACCAATTTTTAAAGATATGATATGGGGCGGAAAGGCTTTAAAGGACTTTATGTCCGCGCCTGATTCAAGGATAGGCGAAGCGTGGTTTTTCGCGTCCACGGACAGCGTGTCATCCGTCATTGCAAACGGAAAATTTAAGGGTCAGAAGCTGACAGATACGGTAAAAAAATACGGCGACGAACTTCTGGGCCCGGAAGTCAATAAAAAATACAAAGGCAGGTTTCCGCTGCTGTTTAAATTCATAGATTCGGCGCATAAACTATCCGTGCAGATACACCCGGACGACAAAATCGCCCGAAAAAAAGGGCTTAACTGCGGCAAGACGGAGATGTGGTTTATAATAGGCGCGCAAAAGGGCGGGGTTATCCAGTTAGGTCTGAAAAAGCACTATTCAAAAGACAAAATAAAAAGCGCGGCTTTAAACGGCGACCTTCCGGAGATGCTGCGCGAATACAGGGTAAAACCGGGGGATTGTTTTTTAATACCCGCGGGTACTGTGCACGCGATCGGCGGCGGGTTGCTTATTTTTGAAGTTCAGCAGAACGCGGATATAACATACAGGCTTTTTGACTGGGGAAGGCTTGATAAAGGCAAACCAAGGCAGCTTCATTTAAACGAAGCCCTTATGTCTTTTAAGTACGGGCTTGAAAAAAAGGGCAATGATAAGTTTAAGTCCGGCAGAGGCATGTCTGTAAGAAAACTTCCGGGATGCTGCTATTTTAACACCACGGAAGTTAAAACTTCAAAAAAGTTACTGTATCTTGAAAAAGGCAGAAGGCCCCTTGTGGCCGCGGTAATTGCCGGAGAGATGCGCGTTGAAGGCGGTTATGTATTTAAAAGGGGCGATATTGTTTTCCTGCCATACTCATACTGCAATTATATTATTAAATTCGGCAAAGGAGCGCATATAATTTTTACGGAGGTGAAGTGATGATTAATTTTGAAAAACTTACTGTAAAAGCGCAGGAAGCGTTTAAAGAGGCGCATTCAATCGCGTCGGAATACGGAAATCAGCAGATTCTGCCGGAACACATATTAAAGGCTATGCTGGCGGATGAAAGCGGCGCCGCATCTGAAATACTTAAAAAAGCCGGCATTGATATAAAAAAAATAAACAGTGACACGCAGTCAGCCATAGAAAAACTGCCGAAAGTAAGCGGCATTTCAGAAATTTATATGTCAAAAGAAACCGATGCCATGGCCGCGCTTGCCGTCAAAAAAGCGCAGGAATTCAGGGATGAATACGTTAATACGGAGCATTTTCTTCTTGCAATGGCGCAGGACAAAAAATCCGCAGCCGGTGCAGTGCTTTTTAAAAACGGCGCGGATGAAGCGCTGATATTAAAGGCCATGAGGGATATCCGCGGAGGGCAGAGGGTCACGGATCAGAACCCCGAAGATAAATACAGGGCGCTGTCCAAATACGGCACAGACCTTGTGGCCGCGGCAGCTGCCGGAAAGATAGACCCTGTTATCGGAAGGGACGCGGAAATAAGAAGGGTAATGCAGGTGCTGTCAAGGCGCACCAAAAACAACCCTGTCTTAATAGGCGAAGCCGGGGTGGGCAAAACGGCGGTCGCCGAAGGCGTGGCCGTGCGCATAATGAAAGGCGACGCGCCCGAAAACCTAAAAGACAAGCGCGTGATAGCGCTTGATATAAGCGCGATGGTGGCCGGGGCAAAATACAGGGGCGAATTTGAAGAAAGGCTTAAAGCCGTGTTAAAAGAGATAAAGGATTCAGAAGGTAAAATTATCCTTTTTATTGATGAAATTCATACCCTTGTCGGCGCGGGAAAAACAGAAGGCGCCATGGATGCCGCTAATATATTAAAGCCATCTTTGGCGCGCGGCGATTTACGCGCGATAGGCGCCACAACCCTTGATGAATACCGCAAGTACATAGAAAAAGACCCGGCGCTTGAACGCAGGTTTCAGCCGGTAACTGTTGATGAGCCGTCCGTTGAAGACACAATTTCCATTTTAAGGGGGCTTAAGGAAAAATATGAAGTCCACCACGGGGTAAGGATAAAAGATGCGGCTGTTGTCGCGGCAGCTTCGCTTTCCAACAGGTACATACAGGGAAGGTTTCTTCCCGACAAAGCGATAGACTTAATGGATGAAGCGGCTTCAAAAATTAAAATGGAAATTGACAGCATGCCCGCTGAGATGGATACAATAGAAAGAAAATTAAGGCGGCTTGAGATTGAAAAAGAAGCCGTGAAAAAAGAACCCGGCGAAAAGGAAACAAATGCGAAATTAAACGAACTTACAGCCGAAATAGAGGGTTTAAAGGAAAAGAAAAACGCTTTTTCCGCGAAATGGGCAAGGGAAAAAGAAACAATAGAAAAAATGCGTTCCGCAAAAAAAGAAATGGAAGCAAAAAAACGTGAAGAAGAAAAACTTGAGCGCGAAGGCGACCTTGAAGGCGTGGCGCGCATAAGATACGGGGAGCTTACACGGCTGGATAAAGAAGTTAAAGAACTGGAACTTAAGCTTGCGGCTTTAAGGAAAGAAGGCACATTTCTTAAAGAGGAAGTTGATGAAGAGGACATTGCCGCGGTTGTATCACAGTGGACAGGAATACCGGTTTCCAAGATGGTGGAAGGCGAAGCCGGAAAGCTTATGCGTATGGAAGAGGAACTGAAAAAGCGCGTTGTGGGCCAGGATGCGGCTGTTGAATCCGTGGCTGACGCAATAAGGCGCGCGCGCGCAGGCATTTCCGAAGAATCGCGTCCTATGGGCACTTTTTTGTTCCTTGGTCCGACAGGGGTGGGAAAAACAGAGCTTGCAAGGGCTTTATCTGAATTCCTTTTTGACGATGAAAAAGCGATGATAAGGATAGATATGTCAGAATATATGGAAAAACACGAAGTGTCGCGCCTTATTGGCGCGCCCCCGGGATATGTGGGCTATGAAGAAGGCGGTCAGTTAACCGAGGCGGTCAGAAGAAAACCTTATTCCGTCATACTGTTTGACGAAATTGAAAAAGCGCATTCGGATGTATTTGACATACTGCTTCAGGTGCTGGATGACGGAAGGCTGACCGACGGGCAGGGCAGGGTTGTGGATTTTAAAAACTCGGTTATAATTATGACTTCCAACATCGGCACGTCTCACATAAGTTCTGCTGAGGATAATAATACGGTCAGGGAAAAAGTGACGGAAGAAATTAAACTGCGCTTTAAGCCGGAATTTATAAACAGGATTGACGAAATTGTGGTGTTTAACAGGCTTTCAAAGGACAATATTTATGACATAGTAAGGATTCAGGTGCAGGCGCTGAAAAACAGGCTGGCTGAAAAAGGAATAAACCTTGAAGTCGCCGAAAGCGCTGTTAAGCTTATTGCGGATGAAGGGTATGATGAAACATACGGGGCAAGGCCTTTAAAGCGCATAATAAGGTCAAGGATAGAAAATGAACTGGCAAAACTTATTATTTCGGGCAGCCTGGCCGAAGGGAAAACAATTTCAATTGAGCAAGAGGACGGATTTCTGGCATCAAAGATAAAATAAAGCGCCAAGCGGCGGAGGTAATAAAAGTTGAAAAGTCCGGTTAAAACAGCATTTATAGCTGTGTTTACGATACTGATAATGAGAGGTCTTTTAATGGCAAACGGGGACATTACAAAAAAGGTTCTTAATAACGGCGTCACTGTGATTATCAAAGAAAACCACGCGGCGCCGGTAGCGGCGTGCAACTTCTGGGTGAAGACAGGTTCTGCCTATGAAAATGATTCCGAAAAAGGCATGACGCATTTTATAGAGCACCTGCTTTTTAAAGGGACGCAGAAGCGCGGCCTGGGGCAGATTGATAAGGAAATAACAGAGCTTGGCGGTTACAATAACGCGTTTACCACATATGACGCCACAAACTATGTCATTGTATTGCCGTCGGAACATGTGGAAAAAGCGCTGGAAATTGAATATGACGCCCTCACCGCGTCCATATTTGCCGAAGATGAAGTCAATAAGGAAAGGGAAGTTGTGCTTACCGAATTAAACAGGGGGCTGGACAATCCCCATGTATTTACCTGGCAGAAACTTATGTACAATTCCTTTGAAAAGTACTACCGCGACCCTGTCATAGGATATGAAAACACAATAAAGTCATTTGACAGGGATAAAGTTGTGGATTTTTATTCAAGGCATTACACGCCGGAAAATATAATTGTTGTGGTCGCGGGAGACGTTGACCCGGCAAAAACAATGGCATACGCAGAATCGCTTTTTGGCGGCCTTGCGCCAAAAAACGGCGCGGGTGACAATCCCGAAGAAAGTATAAAAACGCGGGATTCGTTTACATATAAAGCGCTGCCGGGTGGAATTGAAAGCAGGTATCTTGCGGTTTCATACAGGATACCGGCCGCTGTTTCGCCGGAAATGCCGGCGATAGAAATACTTGCGCGCGTGCTTGGCGGGTCTGAAAGCACTGTTATGCACAGGGTTTTAAAAGAAGAAAAACAGCTTGTGGATGAAATAGACGTTGATATATTCGCCGGAAAGTCCGGCGGCGTTATAGTGTTTTTCGCGACGGTAAGGGAGGGCAAATACGCGGAAACTTTAAAGGAACTGTTCACCCTTATAGAAAAAGCAAAAACAGAAGCCGTAAAGCCCGAAGTGCTTGCAAGGGTTAAATCCGATATTTTAAGGGAAGAGTCAAAAGAAAACATGAAAGCTGAAAATATGGCGCTTAATCTTGGGTATTACCAGATGCTTGGCGATTACAGCATGTATGATAAATATTTTGACGGACTGCAGCGGGTTATAGAAAAAGACATACCGAAAACGGCTGAAAAATACCTGGATAAAAATCAGGCGAATATAATATTTTATTACCCCGCGTCAAAGGAAACGGAATTTTCCGGAATGCTTGACGCGGCAGGGATAAAGGATTTTGTGGCAGCCGTACCTGATGTTAAAACGAAGGATGACGGCGCGCTTAAGTCGGAAAAGTTAAAAAACGGAATAACATTCATACATAGAAAACTTTCCAATACAGACATTGTTTCAGCCAAGTTTATGTTTGCCGGAGGCCAGCCGTATGAAAGCGCGCAGGAAGGGTATTACAACGGCATAACAAACCTTATGATGGAAACAATGATGAAAGGCACAAAAACAAAAAACGCGGAAGAGATAGCCGGGGAAATTGACGCGCTGGGCGCGGTTATTGTAAAGGATATATCGCGCGACAGCTTTGGATGGGGGCTTGAATCATTAAATTCCAATTTTGAAGGACTTATGGCGCTTTTTTCGGATATAGTTTTAAATCCGTCGTTTACGCTTGCGGAGATAAAAAAAGAAAAGGCCGATATAGTAAACATGATTAACAGAAGAAAAGATAATCCGGCCGGCTACGCAATGAAGATTTTTAACGAGACATTGTATGAATGGCACCCGTACGGTTACCCTGTAGCGGGCGAAGCGCAGACTGTAAAAAGAATAAGCTCCGCTTTAATAAAAGAATGGCACAAAAACAGGCTTATGCCCAACACCCTTGTAGTGTCGGTTGTCGGCAACATTGATTACGCTGACGCGAAAGCAATGGTGGAAAAATACTTTGGTTCCTGGAAAAAAGGCAGACAGCCGGGTGCCAAAATACCGGTTAAAATAACAGACCGCAAAAAAGAAAAAAGGGAAACTTTTGACAAAAATCAGACTCATATGGTGATTGGTTTTCTTGGCCCAAAATCAGGTTCGGCTGATTATTACCCTTTCAGGGTGCTGGATTCGGTTTTAAGCGGCGGGATGAGCAGCAGGCTTTTTACGGAAGTAAGGGACAAAAGAAACCTTTGTTATACGGTGTATTCAACCTTTGACCGGACTGTGGAGAGGGGAGCGTTTAAAATTTACACCGCCACTTCCCCTGAAAACGAACAGGCTGCGTATGATGCCATTATGGATGTCCTGCGCGATTTAGAGAAGAACGGAATTACGGAAGATGAACTTAAGTCCGCGAAAGCGCATATTAACGGCATGTATAAAATAGGAATGCAGGATTACATGGGCAGGGCGGATTCCTATGTTTCCTATGAAATTCTGGGGCTGGGTTATGAAAATGTGGATAAGTTTCCGGAAAATATTAACGCGGTCACGGTTGATGATGTTAAAGCGGTTATAAAAAAATACTTTAACCTTGACGGCATGACAAAAGCTGTTGTTGGCGCCGCGGTAAAAAAGAAAAAGGAGCAAAGTAAATGATACCGATTAAGCCGTTAAACAAAAAGGATTTCGCGAAATACGGAAAGATTATATGCCAGGAAAAGGAAAACGAAATATTTCAGGTGGTAATGTCAGAGAAGGAAAAAACAGGATGGAGAATAGGGTACCTTGTAATGGGCCCGGGAAAAGCGGACGGCCTTGAGGCGCACCCCGAATCTTACGAAACTTTTGAACCAGTTTCGGGTACTGCCGTGATGCTGGTCGCGGAGGAAAAAACGCCGGATAAAATAGAGGCGTTTCTTCTGGATAAGCCCATATGCATAAACAAAAAAGTGTGGCATGGCGTAAGCGTGCTTTCTGAAAAGTGTGAGATAAAAATAATGGAAAATCTTGAAGTTGAATCCATATATTATAAACTTGAAAAGCCGGTAGAGCCGGGCCTTGCTTAAAACACGGCCTGTTTTGATTATCAACAGGATGGTGAATTATGGAAAATAAAGCGGCCCGAAATCTTATTATATTTGCGGCTTTAATTGTTATCACGGTCCCTTTCTGGATTTTTGACATTGATATTAAGGTCCAGTCGCTTCTGTATGACCCGGTTTTAAAAAACTGGAAATTCGGTGACAACCCGTTCGTTCTGTTCCTGTATAAATACGGCACGCTTGTTCCGCTTGCGCTTGGTGTAATAGCGGCAGCAGCCGCCGGCGCTTCTTTTTTTGTTTCCGGCTTTGAAAGAAACAGAAAACCTGCGCTGCTTTTTCTGTTTGTTTTTCTTGTAGGGCCGGGCCTTATCGTAAATGTCATATTAAAAGGCTATACGGGCAGTCCAAGGCCGCGTGAAATAGTTGAATTTGGCGGCAAATGGCAGTATACAAAACCGCTTGTATTGGGAACGCCCGGAAAGGGCCATTCTTTTCCGTGCGGCCACGCTTCCGCGGGATTTATGATTGCTGTTATGTATTTTTACTTAAGGCACCGCGATAAAAGCACTGCCAATAAAGTGCTTATTGCCGGAGTTTCATACGGAGCCCTTATGGGTTTTGGAAGAATGGCTCAGGGCGCGCATTTTTTATCTGACGTAATATGGGCGGGCGGAGTGGTTATTCTTACGGCATCGCTGGCTGATGACTATCTTTTCAAAACAGGTGAATTCAATTATATTCAAAGAAAAAAAATTAAATTAAAACCAATAGGCATCGCCGTTGCGGCCCTGGCTGTAACGGGCGCGGCCGCGGCATTTATGCTGTCAACGCCGTTTTACAGGGAAAAGGCCAACGATTCTCCGGTGTCCGCGCTGAATACTGTCAGCGTTTACACGCAGGAAAGCTCCGTATATTTGATGCCGGGCGCGGATAAAATAACACTGATATCCAGGGCAAACGGGTTTGGATTAAAAGGCAATGATATATCGGACAACTACACATATCTGGAAAAAGAGGGCAGCGCGAAAATTAACTACAAGGCGGAGAAAAAAGGTTTCTTCACCGAACTTATCGCAGATACGGAAATTACGCTTCCTGATTCCGCTTACTCGCTTAAGGTTGAGACTTTAAAAGGGGACATTGATTTTAAATCCAAAGGCAGATATTCAAGCCTTATACTTTATTCGGCTGACGGTGATATCAGTTTTACCGCCGAACCGGGTGCTGCCTTTGATTCGATTTTTATCAAAGCCGCAAACGGCGATGTAAGGTTCAACCTAAGGCAGGGCGCTGTTTTTAATCCAAACGCGCAGCTTGTAATTAACGCGGCAAAAGGCAGGGTGATAATGTCAAATACCGGCGATTATTACGAGGGCATGTTTAAAGGTGTTGAAGAAAAAAGCGGCTCGCTTGAATTGCAGCATTACGGTAAAAACGGAATAAAAGCGTTTATTAACGCGGGCAAAAGAATATATTATGACGGTGAGAAATGACCCGTATTTCGGCAAAATATTACATTGAAACACCTGATGATGCGGGTAAAACCGCATCTTTAATGGCGAAAATGCAGTCTACAGGCACCTGGAAAGATTTAAAAGGAGAGGCTGCTCTTGAAGGCCGGTTTGGGGCAAGGGTGGAAAGCGTAAATGTTACAGGTAATAATGAAACATATTCGCTGCCTACAAGGTATCCTGCAGGAAAGAAAGTTACATCAGCGGAAGTGATAATTTCTTATCCGTGGGAAAATTTTGGGCCTAAGATTTCAATGCTGCTGACAACAGTAGCCGGCGAGATATTTGACATGTATGAACTTACCGCTGTAAAACTTATGGATATTGAAATGCCGGATGATTTTATAAAACTTTTTCCCGGGCCGCGGTTTGGAATAGACGGCACACGGAAAATATCCGGCGCTTTTAAAAGGCCTCTTTTTGGCGCTATCACAAAACCCTGCGTGGGATTGTCTCCGAATCAGCAGGCAGAGCTGGCGTATCAGGCGGCAAGCGCGGGCGCGGATTTTATAAAGGATGACGAACTGCTGGCTGACGCGCCGTATAACAGCGTAAAGGACAGGGCAAAAGCCGTGGGCGATGCCATGAAAGAATCTTTTAAAAAGACCGGCAAGCGCACCATGTACGCCGTTAATATTACCGATGACCCTGACAGGACATTAAAACTTCACGACACGGTTAAAAAAAGCGGGGCAGGGGCGTTAATGTTTAATTCTTTTACCGGCGGGCTTAATAATCTGTGCGTGCTTGCAAGGCATACAAAACTTCCAATTCACCTTCATAGGGATTTTGCGGCGGCATCGCTGCGCAGTGCTTATATCGGCATTTCGCCTGTTGTTTATGTGAAGCTTGCCAGAATGTGCGGGGCGGACCAGATTCAGTGCGGCGGGCTTGGCGGATATTTATATGAAAGCGATGACGAAATGCTGCAATCCATGCGCGCATGCACCGCGCCTATGGGCGGTTTAAAACCCGCGCTTCCGGTTTCATCCGGCGGTATGTGGGCGGGAAAACTTGCTGATAATATAAAGAAGATTGGCAATAATGATTTTATGTTCCTGTGCGGCGGCGGCGTTTTTGGCCACCCGGACGGAGGCTACGCGGGAATGCGCTCGCTGTATGAAGCGTGGGATGAATATAACGGCAAGCCGGAAGGTAATAATTTAAACGCGGCAAGAAAGGCGTTTGAAAAGAAAATTTAGGGATATTTTTCCACTTTTTGTGATATTCTGTCAGCATAAAGCTGAATAACCGGAGGGATACATGTTCTGCAGGCATTGCGGGAAACAGGTCGAGGATGATTCAAGGTTCTGCAGGTACTGCGGCGGAAACCTTGCCGCCATACCGGCTTCTGAAGGCCCGGCGCCGGCAAAGGCCGGAAATATACAGGGTATTAATAAACACGCGCCTGAACAGGACGAAGAAAATCCCATAGGCGAAGAGCCTTTTGTGGAAATTTCGCCGGAAGAATACAGGCATATTACGCTTTCTCCGGAAGCGCGTAAAAGGGAAGAAAAATTAAAAAGGGAAAAAGAAGAAAAAGACAAGATTAACAGGATGCTGCGTTCGGCGGTTATAAGGGAGCTTCTTAAGGAAGGGCCCGGCGATAAATGGGAAAAAGAGGATAAAACAAAAAAAGCCGCCAAAAGCAGCGGCGCTCCGGCTGATTCCAGGATAAATATGTATAAACAGGCTATGGACCTGAAAAAGAACGGGCCAAAAAAACCCAAATATTAACTTCCGGAGGTAATGATGCCTGCAATTTTAAATAAAACCATAACTAAAATTTTTGTCTGTTTTTTCTGTGCTTTAATTTTTGTTTCCTGCGCGGGGGTGGCACCTGTCGCGGAGCCGTTAAAACCAATTCATCAGAGGCTTTATTCATATGATTCTGATGTGAAACTTATGGCTGAAAAACAGTTTGAAACCTTAAGCGCCGCGGATAAAAAAGAGGTGCTGTTAATGACGGCCGCGCAGCTTGAAAAGGAAACTGACGCCGATACTCAGACGCGCATCATAAAGGCGCTTGCGGATAACGGCGCGGGAGCTTATGTTATTCCTTCGCTTTTAAAAGCGCTTGCGGTAAACACAAAACTTACAATTACCGCGACAATCAATGATTTTATAAATAACGCGCAGCCTGCGGAAGAAGAGATGGCTGAAAAAATAGCGGCATATCTTAATCAGGGTTCGTCAAAAGCAAGGCAGGCGGCCTATCTTGCGCTTGGAAAAATGTCTGTTAAGGCAAAAAAAGCGGTGCCTGAAATTATTGACGCAATGCATAAATTCGGCGCTGATGCCGATGAATATGCGCGCGGTTTTGAAGCGCTTGCGAAAATTGACCCTGAAATAGCGGTTGCTTCCGTGATAAAAGACCTGCAGAACGCCGGCGATGAAATAAAAAAGAATTCGCTTGAAAAACTGGTAAATATCCAGGCGTATATGAATGATAAACTGCCGGCGATAAAAGAGGTTGCCACCGCGCTTTTAAGGATAATTTACAGCGATGACAGCGTGCTTAAAAAGTTTGTTGAAGATAATATTAACACGGAAGATGCCGCGGCTGTGAAGGCGGAAATGGATAAGTACTTAAAAACAGGCGCACGCCTTGCCGGTGCTTTAAGCAAAGCTCTGGGGATTTCCATGGACGACATATTCAAAGCGCAGGATGAACGCCTTGACGGGAAACTGGAAAAATTTTATGAAGAAATAGGCAGGGAATACAGGGAGCAATAATTGAAAAAAACTTTCATATTATTACTGTTATTTTCGGCTGTTGCCTTTCAGGCTTATGCCGTAAACGCGCCGGAAGAAGAAATTGGCAGGGCAAAAGCCTTTATACAGGAAAAGGAATTCAGGCTTGCTGAAACCGCTCTTGCCGCTTTGTGGGCGGATTATCCTGATGACGCACGGCTGCCTTCACTGCTGGGATTTGTAAGCGAAAAGCGGGGCCTTTATGAAGCGGCGGAGGATTATTACCTGCAGTCCATAAACATGGATGTGAATTCTTTTGATGCCCATTACGGGCTTGGCGTGGTATTGTTTAAAACAGGGGAAAAGCAGAGGGCTGCAAAGGAATTTGAAAGCGCGGTCCTTATTAATCCGGAAAGTTATGACGCCTATATACAGCTGAACCATGTTTATTCCGCGCTTAAGGACAGGGAACGGGCGGCTTATTATCTGCAAAAAGCAAAGGAAATTAATCCTGTCTATGAGAAAAACCTGAAAATAAGCGCTGTCCTTATGTGGGCCACCACAATACTGCTTTACGGATTTTTTATATTTAAAAAGAATTATATCGTGGCCGCGGTATTCGCGCTTGTGACATCGGTTATACTTTTAATTGCCGGCCATCATACTGATTCCGTAATTTATCTTGGCATGGCTTTTATTTCGGGATTTTTTATTTATAAAAACCGGCTTGACGCGAAAAGCGAATCTGACAAAAGGAAAAACTCCGGACAGGTGATGCAGAAAGACCTGGATGAAGCCGTTAAAAAAGCATATCTGATACTGGGTGTCAGACAGGGCGCCGCAAAGCACGAAATAAAAAGCGCCTACAGAAGGCTTGCGAAAAAATACCATCCTGATTCCGCCGGAGCTCAAAAAAATGATGAAATGATAAAAGCGGTTAACGCGGCGTACACGCTGCTGATGAAAAAGCACAATAATTTATAAAAGCGCGCCTGTTGCTTAAAAGCCGCGTCATTGTTATAATCATAATAGAGAATAAAAACAGGAGGAAACAATGAAAAAAGTGTTGTTGCTTTTGGCTGTGTGTGTTTTTTTACCATCGTGTGCGTCAATGTATATTAAGCCTCAGATTCAGCCTGTTTTATTTGAACAGCAGGTGCCGGGAGGGTCTGACATAATTTTTAAGGCGGCCTTAAAGGTACTGCCTATGCTTGGTTATAATCTTCAGGGGTCTGACGCGTCTGCCGGAACTATTACAACGGCGCCGATGAAGCTTTCCATAAACCCGGAACAGTGCGACTGCGGCACCGCGATGGGGCTTCCGCTGGTCAAAAGCGAAGGGGTAAAAGCCGACGTTTCATTCATCCTTGCTGTGACAGACAATAAACTTGCAATTAAAGCGGATGTAGTGCCGGAGCTTGATGACATAATGTCAACGCTTGCGGCTGCAGGAGTCACATATACGTGTATTTCCAAAGGCGGGCTTGAAAAAGTGCTGGCTGATCAGTTTGTTGAAAAGATGAAGACAAGTGCGCTGCAGCTGCTTTTTGATAACATTAAATTCTGATTAAAGAATTTTGGGAGGAAAAATGAAAAAAACAGCGGCATTTATCCTTGTTTCTTTATTATTTGCATCGTGTTCTTCAATTACCTTAAAGACGGAAGAAAGCAGGGACCTTTTTTATAAGGATGGAAAACTTATAGCTTCCTATATTTATAACGCCGGCGGCGAAGTGTTAAAGGACGGCGTACTTATAGAGGGCCTTGTTTCGGAGTATTACCCTGATAATAAAATTAAGTCAAGGCACGTGTACAGAAAAGGGATAAAAAACGGGGAGTCGCAGGAATTTTTTGAAAACGGCGTTGTAAAAGCCTCCGTGTTTTATGAAGACGGCCTGCTTTCCGGAGCGGCAAAGTATTATTATGAAACCGGAGAGATAAAGGAAGAAGGGTTTTATGCCAAGGGAAAGAAAGACGGCGAATGGAAGGATTATTATTTAAGCGGAATAGTTGAAAAGAAGACCACCTATAAACTTGGGGAAAAAGAAGGTTTCTGGCTGTGCACCTATGAAACGGGAGAGGTAAAAGAAGAGGGGATTTACCTTAAAGGCAAGGAAGAAGGTTCGTGGAAATGCAGGTATAAAACAGGGGAATTGAAAGAAAGAGGTATGTATAAGAACGGATTAAAGGAAGGTTTGTGGGAAGAATACGACAAGGACGGCAATGTTACAGGGAAGAAAATATACCGGCGCGGCGAAGTTGTAAAATAGAAATATGCTTGTGCGTTTATACTGCGCCTGCTAAAATCATAATATGAAAAAAATACTTTTTATATGCGTTTTTTTGGTTTTTTTTGTGCCGTTTATTTCTGCCGGGGCTGTGCCTTTTAATTACGCGTATATTCTGTCTGATAATGTTCATCAGCCGTTGTTTTCTGCCTATACATCTGCGGACGAATTAATAGAAAAAAATAACCTTATGTTTCTGGCCGATTTTTCCGCTGTTATAGGGGATGATATCAACGCTTATGACAATTACCTTGGGCCTACAACCGCCTTTATTTTCTGGGAGCCGTTAAAAAACAGGGAGTACAGGGGCGGTATTTTCTTTTCTCCTTTGTATCTAAGGGCGGACGGGGGAAAACCGGGTTATATTGCAGAGAGCAGGCAGTATCTTATAGGCGTAAGGGGAGCCAATCAGTCAATAAGAGGCTCACTTGGGTGGATACTTGATGAAAACTCCGATGACGCGGGATTCGCGCACATTAACCTTTACGGTTTTGACCTTAAGGCCTCGGCCAATCTTTCAGGAAAAGCTGATTTATATTTCACGAAAATGTTTGATACGGGGCGCTCCGGAATGATAGGGCCCGCGGTTTCATATTACAGTTTCTATGACACGGTAAAGGCCGGCGTTAAGTGGAACCGTATCATGCCCGCGGATTTTATTGAACTTTCTGCTGAAGGCATGGCTGATATTTATAACAGGGGGCTTGGTTCAGGATTATCACATATAAGCGCGTCTGTTTTATTTAAGTTTGAAAATCAGACAGGCATAAAAATAGCAGGTTCTTACAGCGAAGAATATTTTTATGAAGGTCTGTGGGGCGGTCAGGTACAAGTATCCGCTTTTGATAATATCTTTATCTCGGCTTCATATAATTACAATGAAAGCATCATCTTCAATCCCGAAAAAAATCAGCTGTTTTTATCCGCGCACGTGTCCGCGTTTATGGCATATGAGGATGAGGGCACTGCCGTGTCCCCGGCGGAAAGCATGATAAAAGACAATAAATCAGAGAAGGTAATAGGGGTTGAAAGTTTTATATTTGACCAGAATTTAAAGTCAAAAGAAGGAATGCGCCGCCAGTTAAAGAGCGGTTTTATTTCCACTTCATCCGTTATTACCGCTGCCGCCGCCGGAGGCCTTGTCCTGATTCTGGGAACGCCTCAGGACGCGTCATACGCCGCTGTAGGCGGAGCAATGTTGGGCTACTGGCTCTCACCATCCTTATTTGAAATCATTTATTAAGATAGCACAATAGCGTTTTAAGCAATTAAGCTATAGCGTAAGACTAAACTGCCATGGTTTTCGCTTCTGCTTAAATGCTTATCAGCTTTATGTTTATAGGATTTTTTTCTTCCGTCCCTCCGTGCATCCGACCATCCGTCCCTCGGTATTCCGCCTTACCTTCTGTTCCTGTGTATGTTCTTATCCCTTTTCTTCTCGCGCTCTTTAAGTTCTGATACTTTATCCATACAGTCCTGGCATAATGTGCCTTTTTTAAGTTCTTTCCCGCACAGCCTGCATTTTAACTGTTCCGGAGGGTCAGTCATGCGAAGGCTTCCGGATTTGACAAAACGCAGTATCTGCATAGGGTCAACGCCTGTCCTGTTTGAAACTTCCATGACATTGGCAAGCGGAAAACTTCTAAGGTAATCCGTCACTGTTTTTAAATCCTTGGCTTCCAGCGCAAGGCAGTCTGGACATATATTGGTCAGCTTTTCGGGGCTGAAAACCTTTCCGCACCTTGCGCAGTTTATTATTGCCATAATCACTCCTGTTATTTTATGCTTTGATTATATAACATTTTTTATGCCCGACCAAACAAATAATAGTTAGGATTTACCTGATGTAGTTAAAATAAAATGTAAAAAAATAAAGGTTTTTAAGCAAGTGTATTTTACACAGGTATGTAAAATACACTTGCTTAATGTACATACCTATGTAAATTACAAATCTGCAAATTTACAGGGGCATACACGGAAATTGCAGGCTGTGTTGATACGTCTATTGAAAAATACGATGCTAAAAATCAAATGCTGTGATAAAATTATTTAAGAGTTTAAGAGATAAATCAGGTTAAGGTCTCAGGTTATAATGAAATATAAAAATAGTATATTGATCCCGGACTGGTTATGGTTTTAAAAATAAGATGTTGACGCGGCAAGAGCAATTCTTAATCATATTGATGCAGGATATATGACGCAGTAAAACGAAGATTAGGAATAGTCAGAAGTAAATTTTAGAAGAGGATTAAACTTTTTTATTTGACAAAATATATGACGTGTGCGATTATGAGAAATCAAAATATTTGGAGAGGGATAATTTGAAAAGCATTTTGCGGGGAAGGAAAAATGTTGCCGTTTTGGGTTTGATTTTACAATCACATTTGATTATTTACGTAAACGCTCAAAAATTTGTAAGTGTTATTTTTTGTTATATTTGTAATTTGTTTAAAAACTTTTCAAAAACCGTAAAGTTGTTTTTCAGCAACGTTATATTCTGCAAAGTTCCGGCAAGCCTTTTGAAGTTCAAAGTTATGCATTTCGGGCCTATAAAAATGATAAAACCGGAAATTGTCTTGCTGTAATAATTTTTGTTTGTATATTATATGTGTATTTTTTAAATGATTGTTTATTTTAAAGGATTGAAATGAAACTAAAAACAGAGGCGAAAATGGGAAAAAGAAAATCGTTTTTTAAAATGTTTATTTCAGTCATATTTTTTGTTGGGTTTATTTCTGTTTTAAGTGCAAACGCAGAAGAATATGAATGGGCAATAGTTGAAAGCCTGCCTGCGGAATATATAGGGGCAAGCGTTTACCCGGTGTGGCGGAATGTAAATACCGGTTCCTGGAGCATAGGCGTGGTTGATTGTACTTTTGTTTCGTCCGTTGATGACAACAAAACAGGAAGAGTGGCTTTTGGATTCACACAGCAACAACTGGGGATGCATTGCAATGACGAACTGGAAGTGGTAATTCTTGCGCGTCCTTGTGGAATAGGAGATACCCCTAACTATACGGAATTATATAATAATAAAACACTTTTAAAAACATTTGCAGTAATGCCGCAATGCCGTGATGTTGGCAAGCCCAGAAAACCCGTGGAAAAATGTGAGACAAAAGCCAATCCGGTGGACCCTTATTATGGCGCAAAGTACGAAAAAATAACGGATATTTCCATAAAAAATCCGGGTCATAATCTTGAATTTTCAAGGATATATTATTCCGGGCAGATTTCGTCTTTGACAAATAAAACAACCGGAAATATGGGGGGCGGGTGGAGGACGAATTATGATTATTATTTGTATGCTGAATGGGAATTAAAGTATACGGGGGAACAGACTTTTGAACAGGGAAAATATTATTTAGTTGAAGGCGGCGGAGGCATAGGCGGAGCAGGGAGCAACTATGAAAAAATAAAAAGGATATCAATAATACACCCTGACGGCGGAATATATGATTTTTATCAGGAAACACCGGCTTCAAATGTTTATGTGGTACCGGGAACGGGTTTAAAGGTTGAAGTTCTTGAAAATAAATATATCTATTACGATGAATCTGATATGGTGTATGAATTCTCCCTTTCAGGGGCTTTAATTTCTATAAAGGACAAAACAGGAAAAGGTGTAAGGCTGACATATGCAACAGACAATGTTACGGTTGAAGATGAATATGGAAGGCAGCTGATAATAAATAAAACAGACGGCTATATAACATCTGTTACGTCAAATATTCCCGGTTTTACAGGCTGTTCTTATATATATTCAAATACTAGATTGTGGAAAGTTGACAGGCCGGGTGAAGAAGATGCGGAATATTTTTATCCCTATATGCCGCCGCCGTATATTAGCGGGTATATTACGCGGCAGATTGATTACAGAAAAGAAGGGGACAGAAAGGATGTTGTTTATACAGTCTCCGGCGACAGATATACTGAAGAAAAAACGATACACGGGACAAAGATAGCGGATTTTATATATAATTCAGACGGCAGCGTGTCTTTTAAAGACAAAAACGAATCTGTAACTATGTATTACAATTCTGACGCAAAGTTAATCAGGCAGGATTTTGGATACCTTGGGGAAGAGACAAGGGAATATACAACCGGCAATAAATTATCAAGAAAAATACAGAGAAACGGGACAAAAGAGGAATACACTTACAACTCCGCTAACCTTGTGGAAACGCTTGTGACAACCTGGAACGACCCTGTGGCAAACGAAACAAGGTCAAAGACAGAAAGGTTTTATTATGATTCCCGTAAAAACCTTGTTAAATACACGGACGGGAAAAATATAGACACGCTTTATGAATATGACGGATACAACAGGGTTGTAAAGATATTAAGGGCGGGCAAAGTTACGGATTACACCTACAATGCGGACGGCACGATAGACACCATACACGACAGCGAAAGGCTGTCAAAAAAGTATTATTATGACGGCTATGGCAATGTGATACAGATAAAGAATAATATAACCGGCAATTCGCAGTATTATACTTACGGCACCGGGGCTGAGTATGGGAAGGTTAAAACAAGCACTGATGAAGCGGGGCAGGTTAAAACATACACATATGACGCGAATTTCCCGTCAAAAGCCGCTAATGTGGTAATAAATAAAGATGGGGAAAGCGAAACGGTTTTGTATACATATTCAACTGCAGACAGAAGTAAAGGTAGTATACACACAGTTACGGACTCTATGGGTACTGTTACATATAACTATGACTCAAGCAGTGCGCTTTTAACCACACAGCAGGACAAGGCAGGCGGTATCCGTTCTTACACATACGACAATTATGGCAGGGTAAAGACCGTAAGCGATAATTCCGGCGGGTACAGGTCATACAGTTATGACAATGAATACGGCTTTATGGCGTCTTCAACGGACAGCAAAGGCAAAACAACTGCGTACGGGTATGACAATATGGGAAACAGGGTATCTGTGACAGACAGGAACCAAAAGCCGGCAGAATACAAATATGACGGATTGGGAAGGTTAAGGCAGATAAAAGACGCGAACAACGCAATAACTGTATATGATTACGACGTGCTTGGCAACAGGACATACATTAAAGACGGCGAAGATAACATTACAACTTACGAATATGACGCGCAGAACAGGATGACA
>JAKQNO010000136.1 GCA_029565735.1 bacterium | reverse complement strand
TTCATGAATAAAACCGGCGGGGTAACAATCGCCAAGGCTCTTTCGGCGCTTACCACCTGGACTCTTGTCTACACGGGAGATTTCAACGGCGACGGCGTTTACGACATTATCTGGAAAAGGCCGGATAACAAACATGTGCTCTGGTTCATGAATAAAACCGGCGGCGCAACAAGCGCCAGGGTAATTGGAGTTCTGGCTACCTGGACTTTTATCGCCACCGGCGATTTCAATGCCGACGGCATTTTCGACATCATCTGGCAAAGACCGGACAACAAGTATATACTTTGCTTCATGAACGAAGATGGAACAATAAAAAGCAACAAGTTGCTTTTTTCCCTTGCTCAATGGATTCTGACGCCCGATAAAACAGCCGGAGCATAAATACTTTTTTATTTGGGGAGGGGATTCCCCCTCCCCCATTTTTTTTCATCATTTACTTGCCAAAAATAACGCGTAAAGTTATTATTTGTTAAATAAGTGTTAACTAACATTCTTATCTGGATAAAATCAACTTCTTGTTTATTTGTTTTGCGTCCGGGTTATGTTTATGGGCGAGATTCCTTATCCTAAACATTTTCAGACATCATCTTTCCGCGCGTACTTCATGTTTTATGCTTTCAACAGTATGATTTTCTTACAATATTTCGATATTTCTTGCCTCAATAAACTTATAATGCTATTTTTTACACGGACCCGGAAAATCAGATGAAATCCAATGTAGCCGAAAAGATTGCTGAATATTTTAAACTAATTATGATTGCCGCGGCGTGTCTTGCCTGTATTTTATCCCCACCTTCAGGATATGCCCTGCAGCCCCCGCCTCCTCCACTGGATATTGAGCAGTTGGAAATCCTTATTTCGCGGGCGGAGGTAATTGTTGTCGCAAATGTAAAGCAAGTTAAGGACACGGAATGCATTATAGAAGCCACATTATGTGTTGAAAAATTGTTAAAGGGCGAAATTCCCGGAAAGGCGATTGAAATCAAGGAAACGTATAAAACTGCCGCTTCCCCGTCAGCCACGCTTAAGCCGGAAAACAAAAACGACGGAGCGACCATTGTTCGTTCCGTGGCCGGCCCAAGCTCTTATCGCGGCAAGTATGAAAAAGGATTAAGGATTATTGCGCTGCTGGAAAAAGATGAAAAAACCGATAAATACAAACCGCTGGGTTCCGGCACATACAATGAACACCTCTGCGAATTTATTATAGAAAACGGCGGAGTGAAACCATTGTACTTTCGCTTCGCGCAAGACGTATCAAGATACACCGACAACGAAAAATGCTTTGTTTGTCTGATCAAGAAATTAATAAGACATATTGCCGAATAAAAATATAAGGAGGCGAATAATGGCCAAACCATCAAGAAGCTGTTTTTACCTTTTCAGCGTTTGTTTTATAATCTGTTTGCTTTTCACATTTTCCGCCTTTTCTGTCCATGCACAGGATGAAGTGACAAAAACAGTGCTAAAAAAAGGCACTGTTAAACAGGTTAACGAATTCTACAGCACCCAGGAAATAACTTTCAGCGACGGAACAGTCATAACCCGGAGCATCATCGGCGGGCCACCG
>JAKQNO010000123.1 GCA_029565735.1 bacterium | reverse complement strand
GACATACATTAAAGACGGCGAAGATAACATTACAACTTACGAATATGACGCGCAGAACAGGATGACAAAAGAGATATACGCGGATAACAGTTATGTGCAGTATTATTACAGCGCGGAAGGGGATATGAAAAAAAGGGAAGTGCATAATTCATCCGCAGCTACCGAAAAGGCGCAAAGTTTCACGTATGACAACGCGCACAGAGTTACAAACGACGGGATATATTCGTATACATACGGCACTTCGGGGTGTTCGTGCGCGGGTAAAATAGCGTCAGTTACAGGGCCAAACGGGACGGTAAGCTATGAATATGATTTTAAGGGCAGGATAATAAAGGCGACAACGGTAAATGGCGGGGTTACAACTGTCATAGACAAAGTGTATGATGATGCAAACAAAAAAAGGGTAATAAAGCTGGATAATACGGAAATCTTTGAAATACAGGCAGATGGCGAAGGCAGGGCTGTTAAGGTGACAGAAAAGCTTGGAGGGAATTTTGAATACACGCTTAAAAGGGATAATATGGGAAGGGTGACAGGGGTTAATTATCCCAACGGGAATGTGTCTGCCACACAGTACGACACAGAAGGCAGGATACTTCTACACAAGAACATGTTTGATGATGATGTAATTAACGCATACGACTTTACAGCTTCCGGGGCAATAGACGCGGAAGGGAATAAGTTAAAGGAGAAGACAAATTTGGGTGTAAAGCAGTACGGATATGACAATACCTACCAGCTGACAAGCGCAACCCTTGAAAAAGGGCAGGGTTTAACCTGGGCCTATGACAACGCCGGTAACCGCACGTCTTCGGCAGACCCAAACCCGCGTACGTATACGCCCAACAGCCTAAACCAGTATTCTAACTACAGCTACGACACAGACGGCAACCTTCTAAACGACGGCACACGGATAATGACGTGGGATGCAAGAAACAGGTTGGGGACGGTAAGCAAAGATAGTAAGACAATATCCTACACATACGACCATAACGATTTAAGGGTGAAAAGGACAGATGGGACAACTGGTACAAACTATCTTTTTGACGGCAGTCTAATGCTTGCAGAAAAAGATGCAAGTGGCAAAATACAAAAGATATACATAAACGACGGCGCAGGGATAGTGGGAATGGTGCGGTGTATTTACAAAGAAGACGGCACGTTTAGCCATTACAACAGGCTTTATTATATGTTTGATTCTTTGGGAAGTGTAACTGCAGTAACGGGCGAAAACGGCTTGCCAGTGACGGAGTATATGTATTCACCATACGGGGAAGTCATTAACACAGAAAAAGACCCTGTGAACTCGCTGTCTTTCGTAGGCCGCTATGGCGGGTATAAAGACTGGGACACAGGTTTGACGTATTTCTGGCATAGGTGGTACAATGCGGAGGATGGGAGATGGGTTAGCAGGGATCCTTACGGAATAGATGCGGGTTTAAATTTGTATCATTATACAGATAATAAGCCAATAATGTTAATTGATTATACCGGTAATTATGGTGTGGGATTAGCATTACCACCGATAGAAGTGGCTATCGTTGCAACTGCAATTTATTGTGGTGCTATGGCTTGTGTGAATGATACTAATTTTGCATCAGAACTTGGAGATGTTGTAGATTCAATGGGAGACCAATTTAAATCGTTTAAGCACCATTACGACATTGTTGATAATGATCCTGGATGGAAAGGTCCGGGTTGCAAAAGTATGTTAAAAATATTGAATGTAATAAGACGTTCTTTGGAAAGAATGGATAGGATTGGGAAAGGCAGTTGTAAGCAAATTAACGAAATTAAAGAAAAGGTTATTGAATTGGAAGAAAAATACGAGGAGAAATGTAAATGATAATTATCCAAGACAAAAAATTAAGATGGGTACTGGATAAGGCTGCTAGTTTTGAAAGCAATAAAAGATATAAACAATGCATATCGTTTTTAAATAAATATCGCAAATATAGAAATATATCTAGGATTCAATCTTTGTATGGATTTAGTTATATGCATTTGCGCAGATATAAATTGGCAATTTATAGATTTGAAAAGGCAATTAGGTTACGAAATTATCGTCCTGAAATTTTTTTGTATCTTGATTATGTGAGTTTAGCGATTTGTCATGATTCGACTGGTGATTTTAAGGCTGCAAAGAGAGTGTTGGAAAAAGGTTTAAGAAATTGTAAGGAAAAGACTTTTTTGTCAGGTGCTTTAAAAATAGTTAACAAAAAATTGAAAATGAAAAATAGGATAAAGTAAAATTTTTAACTAACTACTCGGGGTGAGAGATGAGATTAAAGACAGGGGTTATTGCGGGGATAGTCTTATTGATATATTCATACACATTCGCTTATGATTTTATGGCGGGAGGGGGAAGGGGTTCGTATAGCGGTTCTGATACGTCAAACGGGCTCACTTTTTCCAAAATGTGGGAAGCGGCTGTATCATCCCCCGGTGTTAACATATCCTCCCCTGTAATTTACAATGACTACATTTACATAGGAACAAATGATGGAAGACTTTTAAAGATAAGCAGGCTTACTGGCAATATCATTTCCTCTTACACCGTAAACGGGGAAATTACAGGTTCTGCTTTTGTAGATTCTTCGGGTGTTTATTTTGGGTCTGTTGACGGCAATATGTATGCTTTAAACCATGATTTTACCATTAAGGCGGGGTGGCCAAAAAAGGCAACTGCGCCGGTTTCCGGTGCGCCTTTATTTGCGTCAGTTTCCGGCACAAATTATATTATATTCAATGATGCGGCGGGAAATGTGTATTTTATAAACGCTTCAACCGGTGCTGTCAGCGTAAAATCAACCGGCGATTATACAGCTGTATCTTTGGCGCTTGCCGGCGGCAATATAATACTGGTTTCATCATCGGGAATGGTTTACAGCGTTACGGATTCGGGCGCTGCGGCTTTATATCTTATGTCCGGCGGAAGTTATCTGCCTGCGGCGGTAAAAAACAGCGGATATGTTTTCACGGCTGATTATTCAGGTAAAATTCATTTAATAAACCTTTCAACCCCTTCATCTTCAATAAATTTCACGGCAGGCGGAAGCATTACAAACCCTCTTATTTATAATTCCGCGGAACAAAGGGTAATAGCATCCGCTTCCAACGGCACGTTATATTCGCTGAATGATTCCACGCTTAATGTTGAAAACACAGTCACGGGAAGGACGGACAGCATAAGCGGAGGCGCGGCAGGGTCTTTAAATACCTTTATAGTCAGCAGTACAGGGCAGATAGACGCTTATGATTCATCGTGGAACCTTGTGGCGACGTTTTCGCAAGGGGCGCAGGTATACAATTCCATTGCCCTTGAAAACTGCATTGCGGTATATGATGCCGCGGGAAAAATATCCCTTTACGGATTAAAGCAGAACATAACATATCCGGAAAATTACGCATACCTGCCTGACCTTTCAGACCCCGTGGAGATAAAAGGGACTGCAGCGGCGTATGTTCAGACTTTTAACAGTTATGACGTTTATTATGAGAATCCGGAAACAGGGCGTATAGATATTATTACCGCGCAGACAACCCCGATACCTGACGGTACGCTTGCTTCGTGGGATAAAAGCGGCGTTGCGGATGGTATTTACAGGCTTGCGCTTAATGTAAAACACAGCGCGGGCGCAAATGAGACTACCATATACGTGTCAAAAGGGGATTTTAGGTACGCCGGCAGTATGGAAAATGAAGAGTTATATAAACCAATGAAAGTCAGAATTGATTCAACGGGCAAGATTTATGTATTGAACATGGATGCCATCGGGCAAAGACGGCTTAAGGTATTTAACAGCGATGGTACATATACAGGGACTGAATTAAACGCGGACGCATTTGTTGATTTTGTCCTGGATGGCGACGGTACAATATACGGGGTAACGTACAACGGATTGATAAGGAAATATATAAAGCAGGTTGACGGGTCATGGGCCGGGGATAATTATATACTTTTAGAATCAGCTGCAAATGCTGTATATACTTCGATAGATATAAAGGAAGGAATTATATACACGGCATATAATTATGGCACTGCAAAAATAAAAACATTTGATGCGGCAACAGTGGAATGGCGGACTTACGCTAATCTTGGAAGCACGCCTACAACTGCTTTGTCGGAAACATCGTTGTCTGATTTATCGCCCACAGGGATGAAAGTGGAAAGTAATGAAATATACATAAGTAATCAGAATTGGAATAATGTGAAAGTATATGATAAAACAAATTATTCATTATTAAGAAATCTGGGTACACCGGCGTCTTCCGGCAATACAGGCGAGGGTTATATAACATACCCCGTGCATTTGGGTGTTGGTCCGAATGGCCTGATTTATGTTGTAGAAAAAAATAACAGCAGTATCGCTGGAAGCGGAAACAGGATTCAGGTGTTTACCAAAGACGGCGTTTACGCCGGTATGCTTGGAAAATATGGCACTGTCCCGGGATATTTTTATAATCCCTGCGGCATAGGGTTCAGCGGTAATTATTTATATGTATGCGACAATTTGAACGGCAGAGTACAGAAGTTTGAAATAAAATTAAGCACTCCTGCTGCTACGCCGACAGTTACGGTTACAAATACAATAACCGAGACGCTGACGGTGACGCCAACTCCCGGCGGAATGATATTTTTTGACCACTTTGATAATAACCAGTTTACTGATGTGTGGACATATGAAGGTAATGTATCAGATGAATGGGGGAGCAGGACAGTAACAGAGAGTAATTCACAAATTAGATTCCAGTTAACTGATAATTTCTATTATATGAATTTTGTAAGGAAGTGCGGAATATCCAGAGACCGTGGTTCAAGTGATGTTGTAGAAATCAAGGCTCTTGTTAAAGTTAACACATCTTCTACAGAAGCCGGTTTAATTCTTTGCGGGGATACTTTTGGTACCGGGTATTCTGCTTCGCTGTCTAAGGACGGCGATTTTGTAATAAGAAAGGGAGATGTGATTGTTCAGGATACAAATGTATCTTATCAGCAGGGGCAGTATTATTTAATAAGTTTCAAAAGAAATGATAATACTTTCACAGCTTCGTTTTATACCACTTCAGGTGTACTGATAGAAGAAGTTAAATATACGGATTCTGCTTATACTTATACAGCAAATACAAAATATTCAATGTTTATGATTACTCAGGGATTAAGTTCCGGAACCGCAGATTTTGAATATTTTGGCGCTTATACTTCTGTTCAGCCTGTGTATACGCCGACAACCACTTTTACCGCAAGTATAACACCCACTGTTACGGCAACGCCAACAATAACCATTACGTCAACTGAAACACCTGAAAATATGCTGTGTTATGACCACTTTGATGACGCGGACATAAGCGGATGGACAAAGCAGGTTTATTTTGCGGCGTGGGAAATAAATGAGAGCGGAACAGATGCTGTTTTTGATTATATAAACCAAAGGGCGGATATTTCTGAACACGCGGAATTAATTAAGAATTTTAGTTCATCTGATATCCAAATAATAGCAAGGGTAAGGGCAAGTACTGAATTTTCGGAAGCGGGCGTAATTGTAAGAAATTCGGGCGTTTCAGGGGAAATACATACCGGCATTGCCGCGTTTTTAAATGAAGACGGTTATTTTGAATTAAGATCAAGGTCATTGTCATATACCACAACTGAAAGGGCTGTATCTTCTGTTACTTTTGAGCGGAATATGTATTTTATTGTCCATATAAAAGCGGAAGGGGCTTTGATTAAAGCGGATTTTTATGATGATTCATATACGTTTTTAACAACGCTTTCAATCACGACGGAAAGTTTCTTAAATAATACTTATGCCGGAATATATGCCGGCAAAGGCGAAGGGGCGTTAACGGGAAGCGTGCAGGCTGACTGGATTCAGGTTCATAATAATTCAAAGGTTATTTTTACCCCTTCGGAAACGGGAACAGCCACTTTAACGCTGACAGAAACGCAGTCACAGACCTTAACTGAAACTATTACAATGACATGGTCATTAACTTTTACAAGGACGCCTTCTTACACTATGACTGATACGCCTTCGCCGACGGTTACAGAAACCGCTACAGAAACGCTGACGATAACTCCCACATGGTCAATTACTGAAACATATATAATAAACGGCACTTTTACCGTAAGCCAAACAGCAACACCCACAAGGACAAGCACAACCCAGGTGACTGAAACGGCTACCGCGACAGGTACAACTTCAAATACGCCTACTGTAACTTTAACGCCTTATCCCGGTGATATGCTTGTATTTGACCATTTTGATGATAACAGCTGGGAAAATTACTGGATTAAGGTTTTTGGAGGCTATTGGGATATAACAGAAACCGGGACTGAGATAGGTTTTGAATACACCGGGAGCTACGATTATGAATCAAGATGCCTTGTTGTAAGGGAAGCCGGCATAACGGACGGAGAAGCGACGGCAAAGATAAAACTTGGTTCTGCATATACATCTGCAGGCGTTTCCATCAAGGGCGGAAGCCAGTCTAACGAAGGATATGCCGCGCTTGTGACAGGCAACGGCAAACTGCGGATTATAAAAGGTGATAATTCGATTCTGTCAGAAACCGACATACCAGGATTTGATATCGCGCAGTATTATCTGGTACAGATGGTTTATGACGGGGGCGGTTTATCCGCGGTGTTATATACGGGCAATCATATTGAAATTATGACTGTGGCGGTTACGGGGAATGACACTGAATACGGCGCATATACGACGGCAGGATTGTGCGTTATTAAAGAAGAAGGCAATTATGAAGCATCGGCATCTGCGGACTGGGTAGAAGTACACACAGGGCACCTGGCTATATATACATTTACGCCTACGCTGACCATAACCGGGACAAATACGCAAAGCGCCACAGAAACTATAACGCAGACAATGACAGAGACTGTAACGGAGACGGCGACGAGCACGGTTACGGAAACAATAACGGAGACAATGACAAATACTGTTACGGAAACTGAAACGGCGACAATTACAGAAACGGGTACGCAATCCCACACTGAAACGCTGACACAGACAATAACAGAAACTTCTACAGAAACCACGACTTCTACTATAACTGAAACTGCTAAGGAAACTGTCACTGAAACGGCAACAGAAACAGTTACTGAGACAGCAACTGAGACTTGCACAGAAACTATATCTTCGACAATTACTGAAACTGTCACTGGAACGGCTACATCCTCAATGACGGATACTGTTACTGAAACTGCGACACAAACTGCAACGGAAACAGGCACAGAAACCATTACAGAAACAACTACAGGCACACAAACATCCACGGTTACGGAAACGTGCACGCCGGAGAATACATATACGGTAACTATTACATCAACAGAAACTATTACCCTAACATACACGCTGACGCCGACCAATACACCTGACCATTTAGAAATAGCGTGGCCGCAGACGGGGTTTGATTCGCAGCATACGGGATATAGCGCCATACCGGGGCCTGTTGACGCGTTAAATAATGTCTGGAACTTTATTGTGCCTGACAGCCCGCCGCTTGGTAATATTGTCGTGGACAATGAAAATAATGTTTATTTTCATACGGTAGCTGATACTTCAAAAATATACAGAATAGCCCCTGATGGAACCAGTGATTTTGTAACTGTAAAAGACGGTTATTCAAGCATAGCCCTTGGCATGAATAACCACCTGTATTATGGCGAACATAGCAGCGAGTTTTATGGAGTTAAAGCCATAAACAGGGCTGATGGCGCCGATGTCTGGGAATATAACCTGCAATGGGATTACAGCGGGCTTTTTGTAACCCATAACATTCAGGTGGATTATCCGGGTTATGTTTATGTATCTTCAATAGACGCGGGGCTAAGAAAGTTTAAAGATAACGGCACATTGCCGCCGACGGATGAATGGCAGGGGAAAACGCTGGGCACGCATTTATTTACAAGGATGTCGGGATATGACGCGGCAATTGACAGTGCGGGTTATGTGTATTTTGCCGAACCGATGATAAATGTGGGAACAAACGCGCCTGAAGGGCTTAAGATTGTACGGTATAACAGCAATGGTGATTTGGATTCAAGGACGGAAATGGATTTGGGGATAGATTATTCTATGTATGCAGAGTTTCTTATAGATGAACAACGGAACCGTATTTTTGTCCATACAAGAGACACATCTGAAGCATATGTATATATCTTAATAAACAGGGATTTGACAGGCGGTATTCTTGACGTAATTAATACGGGATATGTGTATTCCGGAGGAATTGATGATATTATTCCGCCGTTAGGCGCAATATACAAAGATACAGGCGAACTGTTTTACGCAGGGAATGTGGTACCATGGTATCTTGAAAATGTAACCGGTGAATTCAATCCTTCAAATTATGAAGGTAATGATTTGGCCGGGCTTTTCAGCTATAATTATGACGGCTCAAATAACCATTCAATCCTGCGTTACTTCACCGGTTATTATGAGGCAGGCACAGAGCCGGATATAGCGGCAGATATCACATCTGATATTGTTGTTGATTCGCTTGGAAAGGTTTATTTTGGGACAGACCATGAATTTTATATTCTGCAGAAAGGCACCAACGGCACATTATCCAGAATATTTACTGAAGGCCAGAAAACACACGTGGCAGTGGCAAATAACAGGGCGTATTTTAATGTAGGCAGTTCAATATCCTGCCTTGCGGTAACAACGCCGGTTGCCATAGCCCCGCCCGACCCGCTGCCGCCGCAGAACGCAACCGCGTCGGTATCCCCGGATGGGACTGTAGTGCTGGTATGGGATATGGATACAATCAAAGCAAATGTCTATATGCTGAATAATCCTTATATAAGGCTGAATGACGACGAGCCTGTGACAGGAAATACATATACTGTAACGGGATTGACTGCCGGCGTTGAATATACATTTATAATAACCGCGATAGATGAGTATGACCAGGAAAGCGTACCGTCAAATCCGGTAATTTTCTTATATGGAACGCCTACAATTACGGATACGCCAACGATTACACAAACCGCAACAATCACAGAAACAAATACAATAACAGAGACATCTACGGTGACGGCAACTGAGACAGTAACACAGACATCCACGGCTGTTATGGACATAACACTGCTGTTTAAAACGGATAATGTTTCCGCGGAAACAAATTCACCGCATCCGCAGTTCAGGCTTGTAAATAATGATTCAAGGGCTCTGGATTTAAGCGCGGTGGAAATAAGGTACTGGTATAAATATGACGGATTGGCAGGTTCAGAAACCGCGCTGATTGATTCGGCAAACAAACTGCCAGGCGGAGAAAATATTGCCGCAAATACGTCCGCTCTGATTACCCCTGCAAACCAAGGCTGCGGACAGGACAGGTATTTCAGCGTTTTATTCAGCGGTTCCTGTGGAACTCTTGTGCAAAATGGTTATGTGGATGTGAACACAAGGTTTAATAAGCAGGACTGGAGCGCGTATAATCAGGAAAACGACTATAGTTTCGGGGCTGTTTCAAATTATTCGGTATGGGATAAGATAACGGTATATATTAACGGCGTTATTGCGTGGGGCATAGAGCCGACAGAATGCACGCCGACGGCTGTTATTACCCCGTCTGAAACGCAGACTGTAACGCCGGAAGTTACATCAACGAAAACAGAGACAGCAAGTTGTACTGAAACGTTCACCGTAAGCTTTACCGCGACAGAAACAATAACAGAAACAGGTACATCCACAATGACGGTTACTGACAGTGTTACCAAAACGCATACTGTTACAGCAACGCAGACTGACACGGCAACCTGCACAGCAACACCAACTGTAACGGAAACGTGTACGGAAACACATACATTGCAGGCAGTATTCACGGCAACAATTACAATGACGCCGCCTGCTGTTGCTTTAAGAATTGAAAATAAATCCACAGATATAAACCTTAATACCAATTCTCCGCATCCGAATTTCAGGTTATATAATGACGGCGGGGCAATTGATTTAAGCAGGGTAGAGATAAGGTACTGGTATAAATTTGACGGGGATTATACAACGGAACAGGCATGGAAAGATTATGTTGCCAAACAGCCTTCAGGCACTGTAATAGCCGATTACACTGCGCTTGAAATAATAAGCGGCAGTTTTGCTGATTATCAGGACAGATACTTAAAGATTTCCTTTGCATCCGGGGCAGGTGTGCTGCAAAGCGGGGAATACGCGGAAATTCAGACAAGGTTTAACAAGGCGGACTGGAGCGCGTATAATCAGGGAAATGACCACAGTTTCTTAAACAGCACAAATTACACGTCATGGGATAAAGTAACCGTATATGTTGACGGCGTAAAGGTGTGGGGAAGCGAGCCGGGGATGGGAATATTGAGCATAAGCAAGTATTTAAAAACAGAGGAGTTTGAGGGTATAAGCGGCGCAAATACGTACAATTATCCAAATCCGTGTTCTGAAAATACCACTATACGGTTCTCTCTTGATAAAAAAACAGATATTTCAATTGTTATTTTTGATATCACAGGTAAAAAGGTATTTGTTCAGGAATATGCCGCGGCAGATACAAGGCCGGGCATAAATACCATAAGGTGGGATTTAAAAAACAGCACGGGAAGACAGGCGGCAAACGGGATATATATTTTAAAGGTCATAACACCTGAAAAAATAATTACTAAAAAAATCGCTGTGATAAGGTGAAAATATGAAAAAAACAATAATGTTATTAATTATGGTTTTTACATCGGTAAATGTGGTTATGTCAGGGCAGACGGCTGAACAGATTATGGAACAGGCATATGCTAACGGCAGGGCAGTAAGCGGAATTATTTTAAAGCGTGAAAGTGCAAAAACAGTAAAAGATAATATCGGTAAGGTGAAAGAAAACGTAAAAAAAACCGCTGTAAGTGCTGCTGTCAAAGAGCCGGGACAAGCTGCCGGTAATGAACCTGCCTGCTATTTTGACGCAGAAAATTATTTTAAAAATTATGTCTTATCAGTGAAAATCAAAGATGAACGTATAAAAATGGGGGCGGAAGAAATAACGGCAATTCCAAAAGGGCAGAAAATTGCGTACCCGCAGATAAGAATAATTGTAAAGGATAAAAAGATAGAAAGTATGAGATTTTATGATGCCAAAGGCAATAAATCTTATGAGTTTAAGATAGACGGTTATACAAAATCCAAAGGGGCGGAATACCCTGCAAGGATAACCGAAAAATACCATACAAAAACAGGCATTACGACAATAGAAAATTCTTATATCCTTCAGTAGTTTTAAATTAGTAAACATTCTATAAAATAATAACTGATTGAAATTGAATTATATCAGCGCCGAAATCTGCCTGCCATAGTGTATGTATTCACGGGTTTAAAATATAAGCCAACCGTGATATACTTGTAAAACCGGATTTGCAAAGAAAAGCAAAAACAGGAGCAAAAATGAAAGGGAAACTGATAGTTTTTGAAGGGCCGGAAGGGTGCGGGAAGTCCACGCAGGCGCAGATGGCCTTTGAATATTTAAAAGGCCGCGGTATCAAAACCGTGCTTTTAAGGGAGCCGGGCGGCAATGTGATTTCGGAAAAAATACGCGCCATAATACTTGACCCTGCCCATAAAGCTATGACAAAAAAGACAGAACTGCTGTTATATATAGCCAGCAGGGCGCAGATAATAGAGGAAAAATTAAAACCGCTTCTGGACGGCGGCGCCACAGTAATACTTGACCGTTTCAGCCTTTCCACCCTTGTTTATCAGGGCTATGCGCGCGGCCTGGATAAAAAACAGATTAAGATTCTGAATGATTATGTCGCAAAAGGGGTAAAGGTATTTATGACGGTTGTTTTTGACGTGACGGAAAAAGAGGCGGCAATACGGCTGAGCAAAAGGGAAAAACACGACAGGCTGGACGCGGAAGCCGCGGCGTTTCATAAAAAAGTAAGGGCTGGTTATCTTGCTGAAGCCGCAAACAATAAATCCATTTATCTGATAAAGACAGACGGCAAATCTAAAGAAGAAATTTTTAATGAAACCATAAAACTTCTTTGTAAAAAGAGGGTTTGTTAATGGCTGTTAAAGATATCGCCGGCAACGGACTTGCAAAAAACACCCTTCTTTCGTACGTAAAATCCCCGAAGACGGGCACTTCTTATATGTTTACCGGCGAGGAAAACACAGGCAAAAAATATTCGGCAATACAGTTTGCCAAAGCGTTAAACTGTGAAACCCCGCTTCCTGATTCGGACAGCTGCGGCGTCTGCCCGAATTGCAGGCTGATAGACAGGGTATTTACGGAGCTTGATGAAGAAGGCATGCAGTTAAACCCGCATCCGGATGTTCTGTACATAAACACGGAAAAGGTGAACATCGTAATTGACATGGTTCTTGATAAGCTGCAGGAAATTAACGCGTACAGGGCGATAAAACTTAAAAAGAAAATAGTGATAATAAATGACGCGGAAAAAATGAACAATGTGGCGGCCAACGCCATTTTAAAGGAA
Organism: bacterium; assembly: GCA_029565735.1. Lineage (GTDB taxonomy): Bacteria > Oederibacteriota > PGYV01 > PGYV01 > PGYV01 > PGYV01. The sequence goes on along the minus strand of JAKQNO010000123.1, from coordinate 57,928 downwards.
CTGGAAGAACCCAATGAAAACGCGGTTATAATTCTTATTGTGAATAATCAGGAAAAAATGCTTCCCACAATAATTTCAAGGTGCCACAGGGTGGAAATTAAAAGGGCTCCGGTTAATGAAATAAGGGCAAAGCTGAAAACAGTAAAGCCGGAGCTTGCCGGCGAAAAACTGGAAGAAGCCGTAATGTTCTGCGACGGCAGGATAGGCGATGCTTTTGACTATGAAGGTATCAAGGAAAAAGTCGCGGCCGCTGCCTCTATAGCACGTATTATATCGGGCAAAACTGACAATATAGAGGGGATATTTAACAAGATTCAGGAGCTTGAAACCGCCAAAAAGGCCAAAAAAGACGATAAAGACGGCAGCCCAAAGGTTTTTTTCCTTGATATTTTAAAGATATTATCATATATTTATAAAGATTTACTGCTGGCCAAAGCCGGGGTAAAGGACGTTATGAAGCAGAAATATTCCATTAATTCTTCGGAAATCCGTGAATTAAGCGAAAAAAAGATAGTCAATATAATAGGGCTTATAGAGTCGGCGCAGCGGGACCTTTTGGCCAACGCCAATACCGGTCTTCTTTTTTCAGGGCTGTTTTTCGGCATTCGAAAGGAAGGTTTAAGAAATGATTGAAATTGTAGGCGTAAAATTTAAGGAAGACGAAAAGATATATTATTATAATCCAAGCAAACTTCAGCTTGAAAAAGGCGAAAAGTGCCTGGTAGAGACTATTGACGGCGAAAAAGAAGCCGAAGTTTCGCTTGCGAACTTTTTTATAGAGCCTGACAAAGTCTACGCGCCTGTAAGAAGGGTTATTAAATACCTTACAGACAAACAGGAACTTTTTGAGCAGAAAAAAAAGCGCATGGAAGAAAAGGCAAAAGAGTTCTGCGCCAAAAGGATAGAAAACCGCAGGCTTCCGATGAAACTGACCGAAGTCACATATACCGATGACTTAAAAAAGGTTGTGTTCTTTTTTGTCGCGGAAAACAGGGTGGATTTCAGGGAACTTTTAAAGGACCTTGTCAAAACGCTGCGCGTAAAGATAGAATTAAGGCAGATAAGCCGCAGGGAATACGCAAAAAAGATAGGCGGCGTAGGCATATGCGGAAGAGTCTGCTGCTGCAAGCAGTATCTTAAATCATTCTCGCCTATAACCATAAAGATGGCCAAAGTCCAGGGGCTTCCCCTTAATCCGACCAAAATATCAGGCGTCTGCGGAAGGCTTTTGTGCTGCCTTGCGTATGAAAAATACGACGCGCCGGTAAAACCGGTTGTCCAGTATTACGATTCCGGCGTTGATACAAAAGAGATAAAAAGCCTTGATGACGCTGAAGCTGACGTAAGCTGGGAATAGGGCAAACTGTTTTTTTGTTTAATGCCGGGCCATACTGCTAAATTACCGATTATCCGGAGGGTTCATGAAAAAATTTTACATAACTACGGCCATAGATTACGCTAATTCAAGGCCGCACGCGGGCCACGCATATGAAAAAGTGGCAACTGACATAATGGCGCGCTATAAAAGGCTGCGCGGTTATGACGTGGCTTTCTGCACGGGCACGGACGAACACAGCTTAAACGTGCAGGCAAAAGCCAAAGAACTAAATAAAGACCCAAAGCAATACTGCGACGAAATGGCTGTGGCCTACAGGGATTTGTGCGCGCTTTATGAAATAACAAATACGGATTTTATCCAGACCACAGAAGAGCGGCACAAAAAATCCGTGACAGAGCTGTTTAAAAGGATTTATGACGCGGGCGATATTTACAAAGGCAAATATGAAGGCTGGTACTGCAAATCGTGCGAGGCTTTCTACAACAAGACCGACCTTACCGAAGACAACTGCTGCCCCACGCACAAAGTCAAGGCGGACCTGATAACGGAAGAAAATTATTTTATAAAAATTTCAAAATACACAGACAGGCTTTTAAAACACATAGAGGACAATCCGGGTTTTATTGAACCTGACACAAGAAAAAACGAGATTCTGGCAATGTTAAAGTCCGGGTTCAGGGATATCAGCGTTTCCAGGCCCGGCATTAACTGGGGCATACCGCTGCCCATTGACCCTTCACAGACTGTGTATGTATGGTTTGACGCCCTTATCAATTACATCACATCCGCCGGATTCGCGACAGATGACGCGAAATTTAATAAATACTGGCCCGCTGATGTGCACATAATAGGCAAGGACATCACCAAGTTTCACTGCATCATATGGCCCATAATGCTTATGTCGGCAGGGCTGGAACTTCCAAAAAAAGTTTTCGGCCACGGATTTCTTTTAAACAAAGGCGAAAAGATGAGCAAGTCGCGCGGCAATGTTGTTGACCCGGTGGAAATGGCGCAGAAGTACGGCGCTGAAGCCATACGCTACTATTTTGCCGCTGATGTTGTAAACGGCGAAGACGGCGATTTTAACGAAGACGCGGTTAAGTTAAGCTTCAATACCAACCTTGCCAATGATCTTGGCAACCTGATTAACCGTTCCCTTAATATGGTTGAAAAATACAGCGAAGGGCTATCCGGTAAATATGACGAAAGTGAAGCCGATGATAATATGAAAAACCTTGCGGCGCAGGAAAAAGCGCTGTGGAAAAAGTATGAAAGCGCGATGGAAGCCATGAATTTTTCCGAAGCTTTAAAGGAAACGTGGAAAATTATAGGCATGTCCAATAAGTTAATTGACCTGTCCACGCCGTGGAACCTTTTTAAGAACGGGCAGAAAGCGGCGCTTGAAAACGTGCTTTATCTTCTGCTGGAAGCAATAAGGCTGACGTCGCTTGCGATAGCGCCTGTAATGCCGGCAACCGCGGAAAAAATATGGGTAAAGCTGGGCACGGCGTATGACATGAAAAGCCTGGACCTTGAAAAGGAAATGCAGTTTGGGCTTTTGAAAGAAGGCACAAAGGTGTCCAAGGGCGACCCGCTTTTCCCAAGGATACAAAGCGAAGAAGAGAAGGAGAAAAATCAAAAGTCAAAGGCAAAAGGCTGAAAGCGCGGGCTTTTGATTTAAATAAACCATGATTGACACGCACATTCACATATGCGACGGGAAATATGATAATGACCGCAAAGAAATGCTTGAAAGGGCAAGGCTGGCGGGTGTAAATAAGTTTTTAAATATCGGGGCTGAAATAGAGGAAACAAGAAAAGTCGCGGTATTCAGGGAAGACGGGGTATGGGCCGCGCTTGGCCTTCACCCGCATTATATAGACGTTCTTAATGATGAAATTTTAGCGGAATTACGGGGCTTCTTTTTGACTGATGCCAAGATAGCGGCGGTGGGCGAAATTGGCCTTGATTATTTTAAAAGTACGGTTGAAAAAAATGTTCAAAAGGAAGGTTTTAAAAAACTGATTTCCCTGGCTTCGGAGTTTGACAAACCCGTGGTCATTCACAGCAGGGACGCGCATGATGATGTACTGGAAATACTTGCGGAAAACAGGGTGAAGAAAGCGGGAATTATTCACTGCTTTTCCGCGGATTACGAAACGGCAAAAAAATTTATGGATCTGGGTTTTGTGTTCGGGATAGGCGGGGTAATAACTTTTCCGAATTCCGGCGCTTTAAGGGACGCGATAAAAAAAATACCGCTTGAAAATATTGTGCTTGAAACGGACGCACCGTGGCTTGCGCCCCAGAAATTCAGGGGGCAAAGAAACGAAGCGTCTTATATTCCGCTTATAGCGGAAAAGCTGGCGGAAATAAAGGGAGTAAATGTTCAGGATGTAATAAATACAACCACGGCAGCCGCTTGCAGGGTGCTTGGGATATAAAAAAGGGGATTTATGCTTAAACCATACATTAAAAAAGTATCAGAAAGGCAGGACCTTACTGCCGCTGAAATGGCGGAAGCTATGGAAATTATGATGACCGGAAAATCCAATGACGCGCAGATAGCCGCGTTTTTAACCGCGTTGAAAATGAAAGGCGAAACAGTTGAAGAAATATCGGCCGCGGCAAAGGTTATGAGGGAAAAAGCGCACCATTTGCCGGTTGACAGGGAAATTATTCTTGATACATGCGGCACCGGCGGCGATTACGCAGGCACGTTTAATATTTCCACCGCGGTTTCTGTTGTGGCTGCCGCTTGCGGCGTAACGGTTGCAAAACACGGCAACCGCGCGCTGACAAGCAAAAGCGGAAGCGCGGATGTGTTAAAGGCGCTTGGTGTAAATGTTGACGCCGCGCACGAAACAATAAAAGCAAGCATTGAAAAAATAGGCCTTGGTTTTCTGTACGCGCCGGGATGCCACATGGCAATGAAATACGCGGCGCCTGTAAGGCGGGAAATAGGAATAAGGAATATATTCAACGTGCTTGGCCCGATTATAAACCCGGCCCGTAACACCCACCATCTGATGGGAGTATATACGTCATCTTTGGTTGAAAAGATAGCGGCGGTATTAAAAAATATGGGTAATGTGCATTCGCTTGTTATCTGCGGCGAAGGCAATGTGGACGAAGCCATATTATGGGGAAATACCGCGGTGGCAGAACTTAAAGGCGGCAATATTACCACGTATTCAATAAATCCCGCGGAATTCGGCATAGAGTCCTGCGCTATTGAAGATGTTAAGGGTATTTCGCCCGAAGAAAACGCGGTTATTATGAAGGAAGTATTTGATGGCAAAAGAAAAGACGCTTATTACCGCATAATAGTGTATAATGCCGGAATAGCCGTATACACGGCTGATGCGGCGGGATCCATAAAAGAAGGCATAGAAAAAGCCGCGCAGGCCATAGATTCCGGGCTTGCCGCGGAAAAGTTAAGGCAGCTTGTTGAATACAGCAATAAATAAAAGGTTGCAGATTAAATATAAGAGGTGAAAAATGGCCGGAAATATTCTCAGCAAGATTGTAAAACATAAAAAGCAGGAAGTTGCCGCGGCAAAAAATAAAGTCCCGTTAAGCGCGCTGCTTGCGGAAATAATGAAACTGCCGGCCAACAGGAATTTCAGGGACGTCTTTGAAAATAATGATTTTACCATTGTGGGTGAAATAAAAAAGAAATCGCCTTCCAAAGGCACCATAAAAAACGCCATAAACATAAAAAACATAGTTCAGATTTATGAAAAAGCGGGGATAAAAGCCGTGTCCGTGGTGACCGACAAAAAATTCTTTGACGGTAACATTGAATATATAAAAGAAGCAAAAAAACACTGCTCCATGCCGATTTTAAGAAAAGATTTTGTTATTGATGAATATCAGATTTATGAAACCCGCGCGGCAAGGGCGGACGCGATTCTTCTTATAGCCGCGATACTTGAAAAAAGGGAGCTTGCTTCATTTATAAGAAAGGCAAGATTCCTGAATGTTACGCCGGTTGTGGAATGCATATCAAGGGAAGAAATAAAAAAAGCATGCGCCGCGGGCGCGGAAATTATAGGTATTAATGCAAGAGACCTGAAAACCTTTAAAATAAACCTTGCGAAAGTAAAGACTCTTGTAAAGTATGTGCCCAAAGACAAATTTGTGCTTTGCGAAAGCGGAATAAATGAGCCTGAAGATGTTGATGAAATAATGGTGGACCCGAAAATAAAAGCCGTGCTTATAGGCACCATGTTTATGAAAGCCAAGGGCGAAAAACAGATTAAGGATCTGGCGGGCCGGATACTTAATAAACACGGCAGATAAAAGCCGGAGCCCGCTATGAAGGTTAAAATATGCGGAATTACGAACCTTAAGGACGCACTGCTTGCCGAAAAACTTGGGGCGGATATTATAGGGTTTATTTTTGCCGAAAGCCCCAGAAAAGTAACGGAAAAACAGGCGCTTGCCATAATAAAAAAATTAAAACCATTTACCCTTAAAGCCGGCGTATTTGTTGAAGCTGACGGGGAAAAGATAAACCGCACGGTAAAAGCGCTTGGGCTTGACATAGCGCAGGTTCACGGGGAAGTAAGCCTTTCATCCATAAGAAAAATTAAAGACGCGAAAATCTTAAAGGTGATTAAAGCCAAAGACGCCAATTACGCGGCGTCTCAGGTTAAAAAATATAAAGGCGGCGTTGACTGCTTTTTATTTGATACGTATGATCCGGTGCTGCACGGCGGAACAGGAAAGCGTTTTGACAGCGCCATACTGTCCGGCGTAAAAGAGCCGTTTTTTATAGCCGGAGGCATAAAACCGGAAAACGTTATGGCTGTACTAAAATCATCCGCGCCTTACGGGATTGACGTGTCATCCGGCGTTGAAAAGTCAAAAGGGAAGAAAGACCCGGTTAAAATGAAAAAACTTTTCAGCGTGATAAACAAAGCCCGATGGTGAACCTTAAAAGGTAATCCCGTAAGTTAACCCTAAAAAAATAAAAAATGGAGCATAAAATGGCTATACCTGATAAAAAAGGCTTTTTTGGAGAATTTGGAGGAAAGTTCGCGCCTGAAACATTAAGGGCGCTTTTGGATGACCTTGACAGGAATTACGCTAAAGCAAAGAAAGACCCGTCCTTTAAACGAGAGTTTGATTACTATATGAAAAATTATGTGGGCAGGCCGTCGCCCCTGTATCACGCTGAAAAACTTTCAAAACGTTTCGGCGCGAAGATTTATCTTAAGAGAGAGGACTTAAATCACACAGGCGCCCATAAGATAAACAACACAATAGGGCAGATACTGCTTGCAAAAAGAATGGGTAAAAATAGGATAATAGCGGAAACAGGCGCAGGACAGCACGGTGTTGCAACGGCGACAGTGGCCGCGCTTTTTGACTGTGAATGCGACGTATATATGGGAGAGGAAGATATAAAAAGGCAGTCGCTTAATGTATTCAGAATGGAACTTTTGGGCGCGCGTGTTATTCCGGTTTCGTCAGGCAGCAAAACTTTAAAAGACGCGTTGAACGAAGCAACACGCGACTGGCTGAAAAATGTTGACAACACTTTTTATATTATAGGCACGGTATCGGGTTTTCATCCATACCCCATGATGGTCAGGGATTTTCAGTCCGTAATCGGCAAAGAGGCGCGCAAGCAGATTCTGCAGGCTGAAGGCAGGCTTCCGGATTATCTTGTGGCATGCGTGGGCGGCGGGTCAAACGCAATGGGTTTATTTTATCCGTTCATCAAAGACAAAAACGTGAAAATGATAGGTGTGGAAGCCGGCGGCCTTGGAATTAAGTCCGGAAAACACGCTGCCAGCATAGTCAACAATGAAATAGGATTCCTTCACGGCGCAAAAACTTACGTCCTTCAGAGTGATGAAGGGCAGATAACGGAAACTCATTCGGTCTCCGCCGGCCTTGATTATCCGGGCGTCGGGCCCGAACTTAGCTACCTGTCAAAGATAAAAAGGGCAAAGTTTGATGTTATAACGGACAAAGAGGCGCTTAACGGGTTTAAAATGATGTGCCACGAAGAGGGTATAATACCGGCTCTTGAATCTTCCCACGCGTGCGCGTATCTGGAAAAGATGAAGCTTAAAAAGAAGGATATTGTGATTGTCAACGTTTCAGGCAGGGGCGACAAAGATATAAATACCGTATATTCCCTTATTAAAGGGGGTAAATAATATGAACAGAATGGACATGTTAAAAACCGGAACAAAAAAACTTGTGGTTTATCTTATGGCAGGCGACCCGGGTTTAAAAGAAACCGAAGAACTGATTGTTACGCTGGCACAAAGCGGAGTTTCGCTTGTTGAACTTGGAATTCCTTTTTCTGACCCCATAGCCGACGGGCCTGTTATACAAAAGGCCGGGGAAAGGGCGCTTAAAAGGGGCGTGACAATTGATAAATGCCTGAAAATAATTGAAAACGTAAGAAAAAAAGGGATTCAGGTGCCTATAGTCGCGATGACGTACTATAATCTTATTCATCACTATGGTTCAAAAAGGTTTGTTGACAGCGCTCTGAAAGCCGGACTTGACGGCGCAATTATCCCTGATCTGCCTTTTGACGAAGAGGCTGAATTCCATAATTACGCGAAAAAACGCGGATTTAACCTTGTTTACCTTGTCGCGCCTTCAAATACAATGGATAGGGCCAAAAAAATTGTAGAAAAAAGCCGTGGTTTTGTGTATTATATCCTTCAGAAAGGCGTAACCGGCGGTTCAAAAAGCGTTAATTCCGGTTTTCATATGCTGCAACACGTAAAAACGCTTTCGAAGATACCGGTTTTTGCCGGTTTTGGTGTTTCAGACCCTTTACAGGCAAAAGAGATACTGAAAATCGCGGATGGCGTAATAATAGGAAGCGCTTTTGTTTCGCTGTGTGAAAAATACGGCAAAAACCGAAATATGCTTTTGAAAAATGCAAAGATGTTTGTGAAAAAATTCCTGAACGTTTGACGTTAACAAAAAAAAGAGGTATACATGCCGGGTAACAGGAAAAAAGCAAACAAGTACGTAAGCATAAAAGCAAAAAAGCCGCCTGCTGCGGCCGGTAAGCCTTTATCTGAAAGTGAAAGGCTGAGGGCGGAAAACGCGGTGCTTCAGAAGCAGGTAAACATACTTCAGGAAATTTCCGAGATAACCGCAAAGGATTTTAAACTTAATGAAATTCTTGACCGTTTTTTAACCAATGTCATGGATGCCACTTCAAGCGAAGCCGGCTCAATCCTTCTTATGGAAAAACATACAAATGCCCTGTATTTTGCCTCTGCAAAAGGCAGCAAAGGGAAAGGGATAAAAAAGTTTAAGCTTGCCGTGGGCGAAGGCGTTGCCGGATGGGTGGCTCAGACCGGAAAACCTATAATTACCCCGGATGCGTCCGCGGATAAAAGGCATTCCACGCGCTTTGATAAAAAATTGAAATATAAAACAAGAAATATACTGTGCGCCCCGCTTAAATTTGACCATGACATTCTTGGTGTAATAGAGATGCTTAATAAAAAAAAGGGGCAGGCTTTTGATAACAAGGACCTGGAAACCCTTCTTATTTTTACGCCGTATATTTCCGCGATTGTTAAAAACGCCGGCCTTCTGACGGAAAACAGGGATAAAATTGAAAGGCTTGAGCATCTTATGGGAATAACTGAGTATGTCAATTCAACGCTTGAACTTGACATACTGCTTGATAAAATGCTTGAAGCTTCAACGCATATGCTTGAAGCCGAAGCGGGTTCCATCCTTCTTCTTGAAAAAGACGAACTGGTGTTCGCGTCCGCCACAGGCGATCAGAAGGAAAAAATTAAAAACGTAAGGGTGCCCATCGGCGAAGGCATTGCCGGATGGGTGGCAAGGGAAGACCGTTCCGTGCTGGTGGCTGACGCGCAGAACGACCCAAGGTTTTTTAAGAAAGCGGACGAGAAAACAACGTTTAAAACAAAATCCATAATCGCGGTCCCTTTAAAAACAAAACAGAAACTTGTCGGGGTAATGGAAATTATAAACAAAAAAGGCGGGGACTTTTTCAACGAAGACGACAAAAACCTTCTTGAAGCGCTTGCAAATCAGGCGGCAGTTGCCATAGAAAACGCCAAGTTATACACCGAAACCCAGGATATGTTTATGAATACCATAAAATGTCTGGCGGAAACCATAGATAAAAAAGACAATTACACAAGGCATCATTCCGACGGAGTCACCACTTACAGCATGGAAATAGGCAGGGCGCTTGGCATGCCTGACATGGAGTTAAAGGAACTGAAAATTGCCGCGCTGTTTCATGACATCGGGAAAATAGGCGTTGATGAAAGCATTTTAAGAAAACCGGCAAAACTGACCGAACAGGAATTCCTTGAAATAAAAAAACACCCTGACGAAGGGGCGAATATACTTGAACCCATTCCTCAGCTTAAGGATATACTGCCGGTAATAAGGCACCATCATGAAAGGTTTGACGGCAACGGGTATCCCGGGGGGCTTGCCGGAGAAGATATTCCCATGCATTCAAGGATAATAAGTATTGCCGATACAATGGATGCCATGCTTACGGACAGGCCTTACAGAAAAGGGCTTCCGCTTCAGACCTGTATTCAGGAAATACAAAACTGCGCGGGAACGCAGTTTGACCCGGATATAGTTCCGGTAGCGGTTTCTGCCATTAAAAAGTATTTTTCACATAAAAAAGCAAAAAAGTAAAAGGAGAATTATACAATGTCAGCATGGTTTCACAGGCCAAAATATACGATAATCAGGAACGTGGAGAAAAAAGAGACCAAAATACCGGAAGGCATGTGGGTCAAGTGCGACCGCTGCGATTCCATAATCCTTACAAAAGAACTGGCTGATAATCTGAACGTATGCCCGAAATGCGGGCTTCATAAAAGGGTAACCGCAAAAGACCGCGTTGCCATGCTTGTTGATGAAGGTACTTTTAATATTATGTTTGAAGACGTGCAGCCTGTGGACTATCTTAATTTTCCGCAGTATAAGGACAAACTGGAAAAATCAAAAAAAGCCACCGGGCTTTCGGAATCGGTTATAACAGGCACGGGAAAAATGAACGGGCTTGAAGTGGCGCTTGGAGTTACGGATTTTCTTTTTATGGGCGGATCGCTTGGCTCGGTTATGGGGGAAAGGCTTACGTCGCTTTGTGAAACAGCCATTTCCAATAAATTACCCGTAATTATAGTTTCCGCGTCAGGCGGCGGCGCAAGGATGCACGAAGGCATAATATCGCTTATGCAGATGGCAAAGATATCCGCGGCATTGTCCAGGGTTTCTGACGCTGGGCTTCCGTTTATATCGGTTATGACAGACCCGACAGGCGGAGGCGTTACCGCTTCTTTTGCCATGCTTGGCGATTTAAACGTGGCGGAACCGGAAGCTCTTATAATGTTTGCCGGCCCAAGGGTTATTGAACAGACAATAAGGCAGAAACTTCCGGAAGGTTTCCAGCGCTCCGAATTCCTTCTGGAACACGGTATGATAGATATAATTACCGAAAGAAAAGACATGAAAAACACAATACATTCGGCGCTTTCAAAGCTGATGGATTCCAAACGCTACAGCGGCAGAAAGATTTCCTGAAAAAAGGCATGCTATTGTGAATGAAACAGGCCGCTATATTGCATCCCTTAATGAATTCAAATTTGACTATTCCCTTGGCAGGATAAAACAAATACTGCTGGCGCTGGGAAATCCGCAGGATGCTTTTGGGGTTGTCCATATAGCCGGAAGCAACGGGAAGGGCACAACCGCCGCTTTTATTGAAGCCGCGTTCCGCGCGTCAGGTTATAAAACCGGGCTTTACACGTCCCCGCATATCACTGATTTCAGGGAGCGTATTCTGTTTAACAGCGCTTTCGTGCCGGAAAATATTCTTGAAACAAATATCGTTCTGCTAAAAAAAAACGTAAAAGAAAATAAAACCTTTCTTACCTATTTTGAGTTTTTGACCGTGCTTGCTTTTCTTTGTTTTAAAGAATGCGGCGCCGAAATTGCGGTTATTGAAGCCGGGCTGGGCGGAAGATACGACGCGACAAACGTCAATTACTCCGCTAAACTCCTCTCTGTAATTACGTCTGTTTCTCTTGAACACACGCAGATGCTGGGCAATACCTGCCTGAAAATTCTTAAAGAAAAAGAGGAAATAGTAAAAGGCGCGGGGTTGTTTAACCTTAAAGATAATAACCTTAGAAAACATGTAAAAAAACGTTTTGGGGAAATGGCTTTTTTCCCGGAAGATTATTTTAAAGTTGAAAGCACGTCGCATGATATTAAGGGGATAAAAGCTGAAATTCTTGATGTTAAAAACAACCGCGGATTTAAGATGAAACTGCCCATGTATGAAGATGTAATGGCCGAAAACGCCGCTGCTGCGCTTGCGGCCGCTGAAATCATAAGAAGCATGGATGTTGCTATTGACATAAAAAAAGCTGTAAAAGCAATTGAAAAGGTAAAGGTTAAAGGCAGGCTTCAAAAAATATCAAAGGATACTTTTGTAAGTGTGGCGCATAATCCCGAAGCGGCATGCGCTATGTTCGCGGCGCTTAAAAAGATGCGTGCAGGGAAAATCACTTATGTATTTTCGGCGCTAAAAGATAAGGATATAAAGGCTGTGATGGATATAATAAAAGAATATAAAAACATACAGCTTGTTATAACCGGCATTGACAACGAAAGGGCGCAGGCCCCTTCCGTGATTAAAGCGCTTGCGGATAAAACGGGCATAAAATCATTCCTTGAACCGGATAACAATAAAGCGCTTGCCCTTGCGCGCGGTATAAAAGGCAAAGGGGTAATTGTAATAGGCGGGTCGTTTTATCTGGCAGGAAAATTTATAAAATATTAATATTACGTGGAAATTTCATAATTGAATTGGTATAATATTCAAGTTGACCGGGAGGGCGGTTAATAACAATAATAATTGACCGGGAGGATTATTGATGAAAAAAATCACTTATTTTTGGACTTTTGCTATTATTATTCTATCTTTTATTGCCGTTTCCTGCACGAAACATGTTTCACCGGCTGCTGTTGAAGAACCGGTAATTGCAGAAAATACAGCCACGGCTACTTTTACAAGTACCGGTTCCATTACCGCTTCATACACTCCCACATCCACAAATACGGTATCAGCAATAGCCACTTCAACTGCCACAAATACAACAGGGCATGGCTACAGGCTTAAAACTATGAGTATGTCCAATTCGGGTGTTATAGGGATGGAAATGACGCTTTTTTATGGAGCGGGCGGGTTGACGCCTTCGGCTGCATCTATAACAGCATATGACAGCGCAGGCTCTGTTTCAACCACGTCCGGGGTGCAGTTTGATTCTCTTGGAAATACTTCAAGTATGTCGATGCTTGATAGTTCGGGCAATTTAATACAAACAATAGTTCCCACGCTTTCAGGCGGTAAAGTTGTAAGGCAGGATGTTTATGATGGTTCGGGAAATCTTATGCAGTATACCACTTATCAGTATGATGCTGCAGACCGGATTACAAGGACGGACGTTTATAATGCTTCGGGTGTAATTCAGTCGTCAGAAGTAAAGACTTATGATGCCGCCGGTTCTGAACTTACAGTTGAAACTTATTCAGGAACAACACTCTCTTCAAGAATAGTGAATACATATAATGCTTCCAACCTTAAGACAAGATCAGATACATATATGGGTAGTACATTGTATTCTTATACCGTTATGCAGTATGACGCGGGCGGCAAAATGACATTGGCCACATCGTATGACAGTACGGATACTGTTAACGGCACTACAACCTATACTTATACTGCGGCAGGAAATCCAAGTGAAGCACATTCTGTAATGTCATTTATGGGAATGTCGATGAATACGGATATATATTATACGTATAACGCGCAGGATCTGCCAATAGAGGTTAATTCATCCCAGTCACTCTCCGGAATGCCGATGATGACGTCAAGCACTTTAATGACATACGAAGCGTATTAATAAGTTATATTGCCTTAAAACCGCCGGTTTTTAAGCCGGCGGTTTTTTTATTTAAACGGCCGCTTGTTATGATATAATCACTTTAATAAAACCCATATACGGAGGCTTTTTATGTTTCTGGTGGATGATATAAAGACAGTTTTTAAAAGGGACCCTGCGGCAAAGAATATTCTGGAAGTAATTTTCATGTATCCCGGCCTTCACGCCATCATGTCTCACAGAATAGCGAATTTTCTGTACCGGATTAAAATACCATTTATTCCGCGCATGATATCCGCTTTTAACAGGTTCTTCACGGGCATAGAAATCCATCCCGGCGCCAAAATAGGAAAAAGGTTTTTTATTGACCACGGAATGGGCGTGGTTATAGGCGAAACCGCCATAATAGGCGATGATGTGCTGCTGTATCAGGGAGTCACTCTTGGCGGCACGGGCAAGGAAAAAGGCAAAAGGCATCCCACGCTGGGCAATGACGTAGTGGTAGGCACCGGCGCGAAAGTGCTGGGAAATATTAATATCGGCAATAATGTAAAAATAGGCGCGGGTTCTGTGGTTATACACGATGTGCCTGACGGTTCAACTGTTGTGGGCGTGCCGGGTGTTGTTGTAAGGACAGGCGGGGAAAAACCTGAATCTGACCTTATGCACGGCGACCTTCCTGACCCGATAAGAAAAGTAATTGAGGAAATGTACGAAGAAATCAGGGAACTTGAAGCAAAATGCCTTCGCTGCAACAAAGACGGCGGATTCAGCAAGGAACACCCTGACAGGGAAAAGAAGATAAAGGAATTCTTTGAGGAAAACAAGGAATAGTCTTCATGGCTGAACCTGCAAAAAAACGCGTTGAAGAGTTAAGAAAACAGATAGAACACCACAATAAACTTTACTATACCGATGCGGCGCCGGAAATATCTGATGGTGCTTATGACAGGCTTATGAAGGAATTAATCGGCCTTGAAGCGGCACACCCTGAATTAAAAACAAAGGATTCGCCCACGCAGCGCGTCGGCGGCGCGCCTTTGGAAGGTTTTAAAACCATAACGCATAAAGTCCCCATGTTATCGCTGGATAACACCTATAATCCCGAAGACCTGCGTGAATTTGACGCGCGGATAAAAAAAATAACCGAAAAATACACTTATACAGTTGAATTAAAGATTGACGGGGTGGCGATTTCGCTGATTTATAAGGATGGTTATTTTGAAACGGGCATCACGCGCGGCGACGGAGAGCGCGGGGATGATGTGACGGCGAATATTAAAACTATAAAAAGCCTGCCTTTAAAAATTGAAAATGGAAAATCGGGAAATGTTGAAGTCAGAGGCGAGGTTTATCTTTCAAAAAAACAGTTTGAAAAGATAAATAAAGAGCGCGAAGCTAAGGGAGAACCTTTATTTGCCAACCCCAGAAACTCCGCTGCCGGCACCCTTAAGCTTCTTGACTCCGGGATTGTCGCTAAGCGCCGCCTTGATTTTTTTGCCTATTACCTTGTTGACAGCGCCAAATATGGTATTAAAACACAGTGGCAAGCGCTGGAAAAGTTAAAAGCCGCGGGCTTTCCGGTAAATGAAAATATAAAGCTTTGCAAAAATATTGATGAGGTAATAGAAACCTGCGCAAAATGGGAAAAACGCAGAAACGAACTTGATTACGAAATAGACGGCATGGTTATTAAAGTGAACGAATTTGACAAGCAGCAGATACTGGGCATGACAGCCAAAAGCCCGCGCTGGGCCATATCCTACAAGTTTAAGGCGGAACAGGCAAAGACAAAGCTGAAAAAAATCACGGTTCAGGTGGGGCGCACAGGCGCGCTTACTCCTGTTGCCGAACTTGAACCTGTTTTGCTTGCGAGCACAACCGTTAAAAGGGCGACCCTGCACAATGAAGAGGACCTTGAAAGAAAAGACGCGCGTGAAGGCGATACGGTTATAGTTGAAAAAGCAGGGGAAATTATTCCGGAAGTCGTAAGCGTTGTGCTGGCTGAAAGGCCGGCAGGCGCGAAAAAGTTTAAAATGCCCGTTAACTGCCCGGTGTGCGGAGAAAAAACGGAAAAATATGAAGATGAAGCGGTAAGAAGGTGCATAAATATTAAATGTCCTGCTGTTGTGGAAGGAAGCATAATCCACTTTGCCTCGCGCGATGGCATGAATATAGACGGAATGGGGCCGGCGTTGGTTCAGCAGCTGTTAAAAACAAAGATGATATTCGATTACGGTGACCTTTATACCCTTGACATATTCGCGCTTGCGTCGCTGGAACGCATGGGGCAAAAATCTGCCGATAATATTGTGAAGGCGATAGAGGCAAGCAAAGACAGGGAGCTTGACCGCCTTATTTATTCGCTTGGCATACGTAATGTGGGCGGCAGGACGGCGGAAATTCTGTCTGATAACTATCCTGATTTAAAGTCCTTAATGGCCGCTAAAGAGGAAGAATTATCGTGTATCAATGAGATTGGGCCCGTTGTGGCTCACGATATATATGACTTTTTCAGGGTTAAAGAAAACCTGCAGGTAATAGGAAAACTTGAAAAAGCAGGCGTCAATACAAAAAGAAAAGAGCAGCGGGTTAAGAAAAACATTCTAAACGGGGATGTGTTTGTTTTTACCGGGGAGTTAAAGGCATATACAAGGGGAGAAGCGGGAAATATCGTTAAATCGCTTGGCGGCAGGGTAAGCGGTTCCGTAAGCAAAGAAACCAATTATGTGGTTGCGGGGCCGGAAGCCGGTTCCAAACTGGATAAAGCAAGAAAACTTGGGGTAAAGGTTATAGACGAAAAGGAGTTCCTTGATATTATAAAACAGGATAATAAAGCCGAAGTTGTTAAAAAAGAACCTGAAAAAAAATCAGGAAAAAATAATAAAAAGTCCCAGGGAGAGCTGTTTTGAGGTTTAATCCTGAAATTAAACTGCCGCAAATAAAATACAGCCAGAGTGTATTTCTTGTGTTTCTTACAATTATCGCCGGGTTCATGCTGTTTTCAAACCTTGGCAACCGTTATATGTGGCAGGATGAAGCCCAGACAGTTCTTATAGCTAAAACTGTTACTGAAAGGGGGCTGCCTTACGGCACTGACGGGGTTAATTTTTTCTCGCAGTCAAACGGCGTTGAATACGGGGAAAATTACCTGTGGAAATGGCATCCGTGGATGCAGTTTTATATAACAGCGCCATTTATTAAATTTTTAGGTTTTAATAATTTTACTGCGCGGCTTCCGTTCGCTTTGTTCGCCCTTGCAACAGTTCTGCTGTGTTATTTTTTTGTAAAAGAACTGTTTAACAGCCATAGAAAGGCTGTTTTGGCATCCGTAATCCTTGTTTTATACGTCCCGTTTCTTATAATGGGAAGGATGTCGCGGTACTATTCTCCGGAAATGTTTTTCTGCCTGCTTGCTCTTTTTGCCTATGTACGTTTTTTAAACGGAAAAAAATTCTCTCTTTTGTTGTATTTTTTATCCCTTACCTGCATTTTTCACACCCTTTACGTTTATTTTTTTGCCGTGATGGCCGTGTGCCTGGCGCACACGTCTTTTTTTGAAAGAAAAAAAGCCGCGGTATTATATGGCATTTCGTTAGCGGCCATAGCGCTAAACGCGCCTTTTCTTTTTACCATTTACAGCCTTGATTTAACAGGCGCTCATCCGAACCTTTTAAAAGTTTCACATATTTTGGAATCCGCGCGCATGTATACCGCGTATATTGACGGCGAGCTTATGCCGTGGTGGCTTGTGGCGCTTATTGTTGTGTACTTTATTGTACGTAAAAGGGTGAAAAACGGCCTTGGGACGGAAGGGAAACAATACATAAGCGGCGTCTCGCTTCTTGTGGGGCTTGTGTTATCCGGAATATTTTTCATGTCAGTGCTTGGCCATACCCCTTTCTACAGGAACCTCGCGCCGCTTGTGCCGGTTATGGCAATTATAACCGCGCTTATACTGGCGCCGGCATTCCATATTAAATTCTATCTGGGTATTCTGCTGTCTTTTGCGTATCTGATTTTTGGGAATCTTCCGATGTATCTGTATGAAATCACCCATAATTATGACGGCCCTGTGGAAGGAATGGTTAAATATTTAAATGAAAACGAGAAACCGGGCCAAAGCGTACTTATAACTTACGGCGACCTTCCGCTTAAACTTTATACAAAGTTAAATGTGAAAGGCGGGCTGACAGGAGAGCCGCTGCCGGACAAAGCGGACTGGGTAATAATAAGAAAACACATAATGGAAGAACAGGATAAAAAAACAGCGGAGTACATAAGGCAGAAGATGGACAGAAATAAATATCAGATGATAACCATTGATTATCCGGATAACTACGATGAAAATTCTGAATTTCCGTCGCGCCACCTGTTCTGGACGGATAAAGAGGAAGACAGAGTGGTAATCTATAAAAGGATAAAGCCATAAAAACAGCCGTAAAACCGGTGCTGAATACCGTTTGGGATAATAATTGTCTTTGTAATCCATATATATTATAATTAACGGGTTATTAAAATGCTTTGGAGGTAATAAGTTTGAAGCAGCCGCTGTATCTTACATTATTATGGCACATGCATCAGCCGTATTACAAAAACGTGGAAACCGATAAATTCATACTTCCGTGGGTGAGGATGCACGGGGTTAAGGATTATTATGATATGGTTTCCATACTTGATAAGTACCCTAAAATCAGGCAGAACTTTAACCTTGTACCTTCGCTTATCCTTCAGATAGAAGAGTATATAAACGGCACAACGGATATCTTTATGGACATGACCAGAAAAAAGCCTTGCGATTTAAATGAGGACGAGAGAGTTTTTATCCTGTTTAATTTCTTTATGGCCAACTGGGATACCATGATATTCCCGTATCCAAGATACAAGTACCTGCTGAAAAAGAGGGGGGAGAATTCACACCCTGACGAACTTAAAAAGACCCATAAAAATTTTACGGAACAGGAAATCCGCGACCTGCAGACGTGGTTCAACCTGACCTGGATAGACCCTGTTTTTATGGAAATTTTTCCTGAACTGAACGATTTAAAACACAGGGGAGAGAATTTTACCGAAGATGAAAAAAACTATGTGCTGGACAGGCATATTGATATTTTAAAGATGATTATACCCAAATACTCGCAGGCCTGGAAAGAAGGGCGTATTGAGGTTTCCACAACGCCTTTTTATCATCCGATACTTCCGCTTATCTACGATGTTAAAACAGCGAAAGCCTGTATGGAATGCCTTCCGCTTGATTTTGAATTTTCTTATCCCGAAGACGCGGACGCGCAGATAAAAAAGGGGCTTGAATACATAAGCGAAAAATTCGGCAGGCGCCCTGTCGGGATGTGGCCTTCGGAAGGTTCCGTAAGCCCGGAAGTGATGAACCTTCTGGCAAAAAACGGAATTAAATGGGCGGCCACGGACCAGGAGATACTGTACAAATCACGGTGGATTTCCGGTGAGGAATTTAAACAGGAAACAATATATAAGCCGCATTTTGTAAATACGGACAGCGGCCGCGTAAACATGGTATTCAGAAACCTTAAACTTTCTGACCTTATAGGTTTTTCCTACGCTTCATGGAATCCGCAGGAGGCGGCGGAGCATTTTATTAATGAATTAAAAAAGATTAAAGAACCCCTGCCTGAAGAACGCGCCTGCGTGAATGTAATTCTGGACGGGGAAAACTGCTGGGAATACTATAACAACGACGGAAAGGACTTCTTAAACGCCCTTTATTCAAAACTTTCGGAATGTCCGGATATTATCACTTCAACAATCGGAGACATGACTGAACAATGGCAGGAAATGCCGGTAATAAAAAAGTTATGGCCCGGTTCCTGGATAAACCACGATTTTCATATATGGATAGGCCACGAAGATGACAGGAAGTCGTGGAAATTATTAAAAAAGACCAGGGAAGCGCTTGTAAACTGGGAAATAGAACACCGGGCTGAGGGTGATAAGTTAAAAAGGGCGTGGGAAGCGCTTTATATAGCCGAAGGAAGCGACTGGAACTGGTGGTACGGAGACGACCATTCCTCAAAAAATGATTCTGAATTTGACAACTTATACAGGCTTCACCTGATGAATGTCTATAATATTACGGGAATGGCCGTGCCGGACGAGCTTTTTATACCGATATCCAAAGTGGATGCCGCGTTCCACGTTGTTCCCACCCGGTTTATTTATCCGGTCATTAACGGAAGGGTGTCGCACTTTTTTGAATGGAAGGGCGCGGGTTATTTTGACCTTTCAAAAGAAGGCGGCGCCATGCACAAGACCGAAAAGTATATCAAAAGGCTTTCTTATGGCTTTAATAATGACGAACTTTATTTCAGGATGGATTCGGATGAAGGTATCAGAAGCGACAGCGGGCTTGAAATAGACGTGAAGTTCACGGAAGGCGAAAATTCTTCGCGGCTGAAGTTTAACACTTTGGGGCGTGTGTTTGAATCCATAAATGTGGAGCGCGAAGGCGTAAGGTGCGCGGCTGACGGGATATTTGAAGCGGCTGTGCCGTACAGAAATTTTAAAGGCATTAAATATCCGGGAGAAATAAAATTTACGGCTGTTATATATAAAAACGGTGAAGAATTTGAACGCATACCGGAAAAAGGTTCTGCCATAATACATGTACCTGACAGGCAGTTTGAAATGTATAACTGGAAAGTATAATTTGGAACCGATAAAGCGGAGGAAAAAATGAAGGTACTTGTTATCGGCGGCGGAGGCCGTGAACACGCCATATGCAGCAGCGTAAAGAAAAGCAAAAAAGTGACAAAGATATTCTGCGCGCCCGGCAATGCCGGAACCGCGGGTATCGCTGAAAACGTGAATATTTCCGCGGATGACCTTGAAGGGCTTATGAATTTTGCCATAGACAACGCAATTGATCTGACCATAGTGGGCCCCGAAGCGCCGCTGACAGCCGGCATAGTTGATTTGTTTACTGAAAATGAACTTAAAATATTCGGCCCCTGTGAAGACGCGGCGCAGATGGAAGGCAGCAAGATTTTCACCAAAAATCTGCTTAAGAAAAATAATATCCCCACAGCGGAATTCGGCGAGTTTGACTCGGAGAAACCGGCTCTTGAATACATTAATAACAATAAAAAATATCCGGTAGTGGTAAAAGCAGACGGGCTTGCGGCCGGCAAAGGCGTTATAATCTGCCAAAACCAACAGGAAGCAATTTCAGCCGTAAATGATATTATGGTAAAAAAGGAATTCGGTGAGGCCGGCTCCCGTATTGTAATAGAGGAGTTTCTTGAAGGCGAAGAGGCAAGCATACTTGCGTTCACAGACGGTGAGACAATAATACCGCTTCCGCCTTCTCAGGACCATAAAAGGATTTTTGACAACGATGAAGGGCCAAATACCGGAGGCATGGGCGCGTATGCCCCGACGCCGCTGATAAAACCGGATATGCTTGAAAAAATAGAAAAAGAAATTCTTGCGGCAACCGTGAACGGCCTTAAACGCGAAGGGATAACATACAGGGGAATCCTTTATGCCGGGCTGATGATTACAAAAGACGGGCCAAAGGTGCTTGAATATAACGTGCGTTTTGGAGACCCGGAAACCCAGGTTGTCCTGCCGCTGATTAAAAGCGACATAGTTGACGTGTTTCTTGCGTGTATTGAAGGCAAGCTAAACGAGATTGAACTGGAGATTCATAATAAATCCGCCATCTGTGTTGTTATGGCGGCGAAAGGATATCCGGGGGCTTATGAAAAAGGCAGGGAGATAAAGGGGCTGGACAGTTTTGAAGGCCGCGAAGATGTCATGGTTTTTCACGCGGGCACAAAGAAAGACGGAAATAAAATTGTTACAAGCGGCGGAAGGGTGCTTGCTTTGACGGCTGTTGACAACACGATAGATGGCGCGATTAAAAAGGTTTATGATGAAATAGGAAAAATTTCTTTTGAAGGCGCGCAGTTCAGGCATGATATAGGGAAAAGGGCGGGGAAGTATTAAAGGCCTTAAGCAATTAAGCATAAAGCAGATAAGCATAAGCGGAAAAGAAAAGTAATTAAGCGTAAAACAGAAAAGCAGAAGCGGTAAGGGCTTAAGCAATTAAGCAGAAAAGGACAAGGTTATATGTTATAAATATCGCTTATGCTTAATTGCTTAATTCGTTGAAACGCTATGTTTACGCTATAGCTTAATTGCTTTAGGTGCTAAAGTGCTATGTTTATTTAAAATCAGGAGGTAATAATATGAAAGCGGCGATAGTAATGGGAAGTGACAGTGATTTAATTATAATGAATGAAACGGTAAATACGCTGGCGCAGTTCGGCATAGAATCGTTTGTAAGCATAACTTCCGCGCACAGGACACCTTCAAAGGTAAAAGCGTTTCTGGCAGAAGCGGATAAACAGGGGTGCGAAGTAATTATTGCGGCAGCAGGGCTTGCCGCGCATCTTGGCGGTGTAATGGCTGCGGAGACAATAAAACCGGTGATAACCGTGCCTATGGCGGGCGGGCCTTTAAACGGCGTTGATGCCTTATATTCCATGGTACAGATGCCGCAGGGCGTGCCTGTAGGCTGCATGGCGATAGGGAAAGCCGGGGCTGTAAACGCCGGGGTTTTTGCGGCGCAGATACTTGCGGTAAAATATCCGGCCTTAAAAAAGAAACTTGCGGCTTACAAGAAAAAACTTGCATTATCAGTAAAAGAAAAGGACGCAAAACTTCAGAAGTCAGGCATTAAGAAGTATCTTGAAGGAAATAAATAATCCGCCGGAGAACAGATGAATACAGCAATGGTCATAAAAGGCGTTCCTGACGCAAAGCAGTTAAAACTTGCCGCGGATATAATAAAAAAAGGCGGAATCGCAATCCTTCCGACAGACACTGTTTACGGATTTTTCTGCCTTGCCGATAATAAAAAAGCCGTCAAAAAAATATACTGTTTAAAAGGCAGGGATTTTTCAAAGCCGCTGCAGGTCTTTGTAGCTTCATTAAAAGAGATTAAAAAAATTGCGGTAATTGGCACCGGACACAAAGCCTTTCTTGAAGAAAAACTGCCCGGCCCGTATACGCTTATATTCAAAGCAAAACCGGCAGGCGTTGAAAAAATGAAGTTCATCAATAAAACCGTAGGCGTAAGGGTGGTTGACTCCGCGGTTATTAACGGCATAATAGCATGTTTAAAAGCGCCGCTGGCAGCCACATCCGCGAATTTTTCCGGCGCGGCGACCCCGGTAAAGTTTAAGGATATTGATAAAGAAATTTTAAAAAATGTTGATATTTGTGTTCAATTTGATAAGATAGTCAAAGGCAAGGCGTCAACGGTAATTGACATGACTGACGGAAAAAAGATATTAAGGCGTTAACATATTTTATTTCAGGAGGAACAGAAATGGCAAACAAAGCAGCAAAGAACGCGGACAACGTCGCGGGAAAGTACTACGTTGATGATCAGTGCACATCCTGCGGAATATGCGAAGGATTGGCGCCGGATAACTTTAAGTTAAAAGATGACGGTTCGTATGCTTATGTTTCCGCTCAGCCTTCGGCTGATCAGGAAGCGGCATGTAAAGAAGCAATGGAATCGTGCCCTTCGTCAGCTATCGGCGACGACGGCGAATAGTTTTAAGCTAAACCCAAAGCCCCGGAGAAATCCGGGGCTTTTTTATTTTATATTTTTGGAGGAAAACTCACATCACGCTCTAAAAAAACACGCAACCCCTGCGGGTGTTAATCTAATTTTCGAATCTCGAATTTCGATGGTTGCTCTTATTTTCGTCTCTCAGACTCTCCGCACATCCGTCCCTCTGCCCTACAGGGCTTGGGTATATTTTTTCAGAGCGCGCCGCGAATTGGTGTTCTTGCATCCGAATAAGTTTGAAATCAACAGGAAGTTAATTCATTGGCAATCGGGAACCCGCGTCACATCCGAATATGCCGCCGATGCATTAAACAGTCCCTGCTGTATACACGGCAGGTTAGGGCGGCACGCCCCGAAAAAACACACCCAACCCCTGCAGGTGTTAATCTAATTTTCGAATCTCGAATTTCGATGTTTGCTCTTATTTCTGACCCTCCGACCCTCGCGTCTTACCGGGCTTCTTGACACCGGTGTTTATATGTGCTAACGTTTATACAGAACACGTTTTTGCAGGGGAAGTCCCCGTTAGATTCGGGGCGCTGTCGCGCAACGGTAAAGCCAAAAAGGCGAGCCCGGTCCACTGTTAAAACGGCAAGTACTTTCGCGCAAAAGGAAGAAGATGTTTTGTTTTTAATCCCGGCGCGTTGCCGGGTTTTTTATTTTATACGGAGATGAAAATGAACATATACCTTGTAAGGCACGGAGAGACCGACTGGAATAAAAGGCTTTTATTTCAGGGACAGACAGATATACCGCTAAACAGCAAAGGGCTGTCACAGGCAAAACGCATAGGCAAAGAATTTTGCGGCAAAAGAATTGACGCTGTGTATTCAAGCGACCTTATGCGCGCGGTTCAAACCGCTAAACAGATAAAAGCCGTGTCCGGATTTAAAGGTAAAATCAGGGAAGAAAAACTGTTCCGCGAACGCCATTACGGGAAACTGGAAGGCGAAAAGTATGAATCCGGTTTAAGGGATGAAGATTACGGCGTGGAAAATGACACCGTTTTTTTTAAGCGGATCAAAAAGGGTTTTGTACGGGTTATAAAAGGGCATAAATCCGGTGCAAATATTATTATTGTGTGCCACGGCGGCGTGGTAAGGGGAATACTTGCGGTTGTTCTGGAGCCGAAAAATTACAAAAGGTTAAGGATGTATAACGCCTCTATTTCCGAAATTCATTACAATAAACAAAGAAACGCTTTTTTTGTGACTCTTTTTAACAGCATTTCCCATCTTTCAAAAAAAGACAGGGATGAAATAAGAGAGCATTTAAAGGGAGTGTAGTTTCAGACAGTAGAAAGGCGGCAGGAAAGAGCTGACAGGTGAGAGGGGATAGGTGAAAGGTAACAAACTGTAAACTGACAGGAGGGTGTATGAAAAAGGGGATGGTTCAGATTTATACAGGCGATGGAAAAGGCAAGACCACGGCTGCCGTAGGCGCGGCTGTAAGGGCGTGCGGCGCCGGAATGAAGGTGCTTTTCTGTCAGTTTTTAAAAAATGGAAAGACAGCTTCCGGAGAAGAAGAGGTTTTGAAAAAACAGAAAAATATCAGGTTTATTAAGTATGACGAAATGTCGCCTTTTTTTGAAAGAAATATAGACATGGAAGAATTAAAAGAAGCGGTGAAAGACGACCTGTTAAACGCTTTTAAGGAGATTAATTCCGGAAAGTATGATGTAGCGGTGCTGGATGAAGCCGTTCACCTGATAAATCTTGAACTGATAACGGAAAAAGAACTTATTTCAATGATTGATTCCAGGCCTGCGGGCGTTGAAATTATCTTAACCGGCAGGGGCGCGGGAGCGGGTTTAAAAAAAGCCGCATCCCTTGTGACGGAGATGAAAGAAATTAAGCACCCGTTTAAAACCGGAATGAAGGCAAGAAAAGGAATAGAGTACTGACAAGTTAAAGGAGCTGTTTTGAAAAAAATACTGTTAATAACCGTTCTGCTGTTTGCGGCATCCGGAGCAGGCGCTTTAACCATAACCGATGATGTCGGCAGGACTGTGGAAGTGAAAGGGCCTGTTAATAAAATAGTGTGCATATCTCCCGCGCATACGGAGATGATATATTACCTTGGCCTTGAAGAAAAACTTGCGGCAGTTTCAAAAAACTGCGACTACCCGCCGAAGGCAAAACTTCTTGCCAAAGCCGGGGATTTTATGAATCCGGATAAAGAAAAGATAATCAGCCTTGGGCCTCAGGCGGTAATATCAGGCGGAGGCGTGCAAAAAGGCGTCATTTACAAGCTTGAATCAATGGGAGTGCCTGTAATTGTCCTTTATCCAAGGGAATTGTCCGATATAGCCTCTGATATGAGAAAGTTAAATTCGCTTTTGGGCGGCGGCGGGAAGTCGGAAAAAAAGATACTTGCTTTTGAAAAGAAACTGAAAAAAGCTTTGTCAAAAAAATCCCGCCCGGTAAAGGTATACGCTGAAATCTGGGGCGAACCGCTTATGGCTGTTTCGGGTAATTCTTTCACCGGGAAAATAATAAACGCGGCAGGCGGCATTAATGCGGTAAACTCCGCCGGCGAGTATCCCAAAATATCCAAAGAAGAAATTATAAAAGCTGATCCTGAAAAAATACTGCTTTTTTACGCGCCGGAAAAGAATTACAGGCAAAGGCCGTATTTTTCCGCGACAAAAGCCGGAAAAACAGGCGGAATAACAGCGGTAACGGGAGCGGCTCTTGACACTGTAATGAGACCGGGGCCAAGGGTGATTGAAGCCATAGAAACAATAGAGAAAATATTAAAAGAGGATAAAGCAGAATGAAAAAAGGGATACTGATTTCCCTGATTATGGCAGGCGTGCTTGTAATTTTTGCCGGCGTGGCTTTATGTTTTGGTTCGGCAAAGATATCTTTTATGGATATCGTATCCATATTAGGCGGAGCCGGATATGGAACACCGGACTATATGATAATAACAGGCTTAAGGCTGCCAAGAATTATTCTTGCTGTGATTGTCGGGGCGATGCTTGGCATAAGCGGCGCTGTCCTGCAGTCACTTTTTAGAAATTCGCTTGTTGACCCGTTTATAACCGGAATCTCGTCCGGCGCGGCTTTAGGCGCTTCAATAGGAATAATATCAGGTTTGACTTTTATTATAGCGCCGGCGTTTGCCGGTGCTATGCTTGCCGTATTTTTTGTCTACGGGGTTTCCATTAAGGAAGGAAGGGTAAATTCATCCCGCCTTCTGTTAACCGGCGTCATGACAGGCACAATGCTGTCTTCTCTTGTAATGCTGTTAAGCGCGGTAAACAGCCGGGACATTGTAAAGGTAATTTACTGGCTTATGGGAGACCTGTCCGCGTCGGATTACACGCAGATAAAGTTTGCGGCAATACTGCTTATAGCGGCGCTTGGCGCGGCAATGTTTTATGCCAATGACCTGAACATAATGTCGTCAGGGGAGGAAACGGCGTCAACTCTTGGAGTTAACGCTGAATTTTTAAAGCTTTTTTATTTTATCCTGGCAAGCATTTTAACCGCTGCCGCCGTATCATTAAGCGGAGTGATAGGGTTTATCGGGCTGGTGGTGCCGCATGCTGTCAGAAAGTTTACGGGCCCGGATTTAAGGCTGCTTCTGCCAGCCTGCGCTTTTTCCGGCGCGCTGTTTCTTCTTTTGTGCGATACCGCGGCAAGGACGGCATTTCTGCCCGGAGAACTTCCGGTAGGCGTTATAACAGGACTTATAGGCGCGCCTGTTTTTATAATCCTTGCGCGAAGGGGAAAGTGATATGGACAGCATAAAACTTTCGTCTGTTATTTTCAGATACGGCGCTGAATTCACGCTTGATATTGATTTCCTTGAAATACCAGCGGGCAGGATTACGGTCATAGCGGGCAGAAACGGCGCGGGAAAGACAACGCTGTTAAAACTGCTGGCAGGCATTTACACCCCTTTTCAGGGGGGGATTTCCATCGGCGCTAAAGATATTAAAACAGAATCAGCGTTAAAAAGGGCAGGTATATTTTCCTATGTGCCGCAGTCTGAAGAACAGGAATTCGGGTATACGGTATGGGAGATAACGGCAATGGGAAGGCGCCCGCATGGAAACGCCCTTGGCATACTTGATGAGCGTGATGTTAAAGCGGCAAAAGAAGCGCTGGAGTTGTGCGATATGGCGGATAAGAAAAACCGTGAATTCAAATCGCTGTCAGGCGGGGAAAAAAGGCTTGCGCTTGCAGCGCGCGCCATCGCCCAGGACTCTTTGGTGATGCTGCTTGATGAGCCTTCGGCTTTTCTTGACATTGGGCATCAGGCAAAGATTTTTGGCATTTTAAAGGCAAGCAGGGACAAAGGCAAAACTGTGATAATGGTGACGCACGATATCAACGCGGCTTTTGACATTGCGGATAATGTGATACTTATGTCAGGCGGAAAGGTTATTGCCTCAGGTAATACTGACACGGTACTTACGGAAGAAAATATACGGGGAGCTTATGGCTTTGATAAATTCGGTTTGGCAGACAATCCCGAAACAGGGAAAAAAAGCATCTTTTTAAAAATATAAATATAAACGGAGGAACCATGAAAAGATTATTGTTTGTTTTTTTTGCGGCAGCTGTATTTTCAGCGTCAGCCGCCGGTTTTACAAGCGATTACAATTCAATTCAGTCCATTTACGGGATACAGGACGGGGCCGCTGAACAGGCTGTTCCTGTGCAGCCTTCCGGTAAAAATACCGGGCTTTATGACTTTAAGCCAAAAGCGGCCGCAACGCCCGCGGCGGTTAACAATTCGCTTGGCGAGATTGTGGTCACCGCAAGAAAAATGGAAGAGTATGAAGGCCTTGTTACAAAAAGCATGGATATAATTTCCGAAGAAAAAATCAAGGCTTCCGGAGCTGTTAAACTTGAAGATGTACTGTTTGAACTGCCGGGTTTATCCGTCCTTAAATACGGTTCTTATGAAGGGTTGTCTTCGCTTAATATGCGCGGAGCTTCTTCCAAACAGTCTCTGGTGCTTTATGAAGGCATCCCGTTAAATGATATTTTTACCGGCGGGGTGGATTTAAACCTGGTGGAAATGTCAGGTATAGGAAGGGTGGAAGTGATAAAGGGCGGAATGTCGGCAATATACGGCGCTGATGCCGCGGCGGGTGTTGTGAACCTGATAAAGGAAAAGAAGAAAATGGCAATCGCGGATCTGACAGCTTCTTACGGTTCTGATAATTTCCAGAAGTATTCAATTTCTTCCGATTATCAGATAGCAGGGGTGAAATACTCGGTTACGGGCAACGAAGAAAAAAGCCCTGGTTATATGGAAAATTCAGGTTTCTTTAAGCGTTCCGCAGGTGCAAGGATAGCTTTTTCGGGAGACGCGCTTGATTCAAAGTTATCGGGATATTATATGAAAAGAGAGGAAGGCATTCCGTTTAACCAGTTTGGGCCGTCGCCTGCCGCAAAACAGTTTGATGAACTTTTTGCCGTAGGCGCGGAAGAGACGCTTAAATTTAACGAAACAAAGGTAGTGGTAAGCGGTTATTACAGGGGCGGTGACCTTGCGTTTAAAAATCCCGCCATACTTGTGGATGACAGGCACATAAAAAATGAAGGAAAGATAAGCGTAATGTCTTCATATACCGCCGGGCCCGTAAATGTTTACGGCGGGTATGAGTTTTCAAATAAAAGCGCCAAAAGCTTAAAGACCGGAAATAAGTCAACAGGCAATCACGCGGTGATTACAAATGCCACGGCTTACCTTTTTGAAAAACTTGTTTTAACCGCCGCGGTAAGGGAAGATGTGCATTCGGTTTATGGCATGGTTACAAGTTTCAGCGGCGGCGCAAGGTATTCAATTGCGGACAGCACTGATATTTTCGCTTCCGTATCACAGGCGTTTTCCGAACCCACGTTTGGGGATTTGTTCTGGGATGAAACGCTTTATTATTATGACGACTACAGCGGTAATACATATACCAGTTTTACGGTGGGGAATCAGGAACTTAAGCCTGAAAAAATAATGTCATATGAAGTCGGAATTACAAAAAAAGAGGGTAACATTTCGGAAAAAATAGTGCTTTTTCGTAGAGACGTGACTGATATGATAAGGTGGTTTGATGAAATGGATGGGTATATAACCAGAAGTTCTCCTGTGAATTTGAACCGAGCCATAATTATGGGAGCGGAATTAGAGGCGGAATTCACGCTTTTTGATTTTGTAACCATAACAGGCGCATATTCCTATCTTGATGCCAGGGATGGCAAAACAGGAAAAAAACTTTCATACAGCCCGGAAGACAGCGTGTATGCAAAGGCGGAATTCAAACTGCCTTTTAGCACAAAACTTTCCGCGGGCGTAAGGTATATTGATTCAAGGGTGGATAATGCGGGTGAATACATGAAAGAATACTATATTTATGACCTTTCTGTCAGGCACACCATAAGCGAAAACGCGTCAATATTCGCAAACGTGGATAATGTGCTGGATAACAGGGAATATCAGGTGGTCAATAAACACCCCATGCGCGGCAGAACCATCAACGCGGGAGTGAATGTTACATTTTAGGCAGGTAGTAACAAGTAACAAGTAACAAGTTGCAAGTTGCAAGTTGTCAGCTGCAACCTGTAACCTGTCAATTGTAACCTGTCAGTTGTAACCTGTCAGTTGTAACTATTTGTGGTTGCCAATACCCCCTTATTTTGTTATAATTTTTCTGATTTCAACGGTAAAACACGTAATTAAAAAATTATATTTCAGGAGGTATTATTTATGGTTGGAGTAATTTTAGGGGTATTGCTTTTATTGTTATTAATAGGGCTTGTAGTCCTTCAGGGAATGATAGAATGGGGCGGGTTTGATTTTGAAAAGTTCATGAATAAAAAAGGCGATTCTGCTTCCGCGCCTGCGCCTTCGGCAAAAGCGGATATAAAGAAGACAGAAGTGAAAAAACCGGCAAAAAAGGCCGCAAAATCAGCACCCAAAACAGCTAAAAAGGCAGCGCCTAAGAAAGTTGTAAAGGGAAAGGGGAAAAAATAAATGATATTGGATTATTTTCTTGGAATGTTTTCAAACGACATGGCCATTGACCTTGGAACGGCCACGACGCTTGTATATCTTAAAGGCAAAGGAATTGTATTAAAAGAACCTTCAATTGTTGCGCTTTATAAAGGCCGTGAAGTAATCGCGGTCGGAAACGCGGCAAAAGAAATGGTGGGCAAGACACCCGGCGATGTGCAGGCTATAAGGCCTATGAAAGACGGCGTAATTGCAGACTTTAATGTAACGGAAAAAATGTTAAGGTATTTTATCGTAAAGGTTCATAACAGGCATTCGCTTGTAAGTCCAAGGATTGCGATTTCAGTTCCCAAGGGCGTTACCCCCGTTGAAAGGCGCGCTGTGCGCGAATCCGCCATACAGGCGGGCGCAAGGGAAGTTTATCTTATTGATGAACCAATGGCAGCCGCGATAGGCGCGGGGCTTCCTGTTGAAGATCCGGTAGGCCACATGGTTGTTGATATCGGCGGCGGAACGACTGAAGTGGCGGTTATATCCATGGGCGGACTGGTAGTTTTTAATTCAATCAGGACAGCCGGCGATAAATTTGACGATGCAATTGCAGCATACCTTAAAAAGGCATATAACATTCAGATTGGAGAACGCACCGCGGAAAAAATTAAGATACAGATTGGTTGCGCGATGAAACTGGATAAGGCCGATGAAATGGATGTAAAAGGAAGCGACTTAACCACAGGGCTTCCAAGGACAATAAGAATAAATTCGGACGAAATGGCTATTGCCATAGAAGAACCGATAACCAAAATAATTGACGGCATCAAGTTTACTCTTGAACAGACCAAACCGGAACTTGCTGCTGACATCATTGACAAGGGCATTGTGCTGACAGGCGGCGGAGCGCAGCTTAGGAATTTCGACAAGAAGTTAAGGGAGGAAACCGGAGTGCCCGTGCATATCGGAGAATCCCCGCAGGAATGCGTCGTTAAAGGCGCCGGCAAGATGCTTGAAGAGCAGCTTGACGTCTTAAGAAGGCTCTCTTTTGAAGGCGAAGAAACGCACATTGCTTCCTAAAAAGGCAAGATGAAACGAAGGGTAAAACTTTCTGAAAAGCTGTTCTATTCGGTAATTATCATAACAGCCATAACAGCCGGGCTGTTTGCGTGGAAAAAAAGCGCGCCCGGCCCTGTAGGCCGGACAGTTCATGCTGTCCAGGAAAAAACAGGAAACGCTTTTTTTTCCTTTTCTGATACACTTACAGCCGTTAAAAATCTGTTCACTTCAAATCATGGCATGCGTTATTTAACGCAAAAAAATATGGCCCTTGATATGGAAAACCAGTCGCTTCGCGCGGAACTTGCAAGCATGAACAGGATTAAATTCTTAAAGGAAAATGAGTCTTACGGAAAACGCGTAAGGACCGCTGCAAACGCGATAAGCACAGGCAGCGGATTCATTCAGTTTTACGCGCTTGACAGGGGCGTTAAAGACGGTGTTGAAGAAGGCGACGGGGTATTTGCACCGGGCGGAGTACTTGGAAGGGTTTCAAGCGCGGGCGATTCCACATGCATGGTACAGCTGTTAACCGACGTAAAAAGCAGCATAAGCGCAAGGGTTGAACGCAGCGGTGTGGCCGGCATACTGATCGGCGCCGGGAATAATATGTGCGAATTAAAATACGTTCCAAAGGAAGAAGACGTTCAGCTTGGCGATGTTATCCTTACGTCGGAGCTTGGATCTTCTTTTCCGGCGGGGATAAAAATAGGCGAAGTGACAGCTGTTGATAAAAAAAGCAGCAACCTTTCTCTGGTAATCCGGGTTAAACCCTATGTAAATACCAACACTGTCAGGGAAGTGCTTGTAGTCCGTAAAAAATAAAGGAGCATAAATATCAAAAATTCAGGCATTATCTGGCTGGTTGTTTTAGCGGCTGCCTTTCATATTTACAGTTTTATTCCGGGAAGCCTGCTTCACGGAGTTGATGCCGCCTATATAACGATAAGCATTCTTGTTATGTTTAAAAAAGATAAAACCGCCGCGCTGGCCGCGGTTATTATGTATTTATACATGGACGCGCTGACGCTTCCGCATTTTGGCGGCGGGTTATGCGCGGGAATACTTACTTATTTTGTTTTTAAGTTCATATATGCCAATTTTTACAAAGAAAATTTTATAGCGCGTGCTGTCATAATTACCTGCGGCGCCGCTGCGGCGGTTTCTTTGCAGTGGCTTTCGGCTTCATTTTTCTACTGGGGGATAGGTTCGCAGGCTTTTCCGTTTTCAGCCGTCAGGCCTTTTTTTGCCACGGCGATTACCGGCGTGTTTGCCCTTAAGATGGCGGAAATTTATAACGGGGAAGGATCAAGATGGTTAAAGACGACATCCGCGAAAATATAAAGGGCGTATACCGGAATTTCTTAAGGGTTAAATTCTACGGCTGGATCGCGGGAATAGCGGTTATAGTCCTGGCGAGCCGGCTTTTTTACCTTCAGGTAATAAAAGGTAATTATTATTCAGGCCTTGCGGAATCCAACAGCATTACCTTTGTCAGGGAAACCGCGCCAAGGGGATATATTTACGACAGAAATTACAGGGCGATGGTGACAAATTCGCCGGCTTATTCCGCGGGCATCATTCCGTTTTATTTTAACACAAACAGCAAACTTGAAAAAAATTTACAGGAAGTTGCCGGTGTGCTTGGGCTGGATGTTTCTGAAATTAAAGAAAAGCTTGCAGCCAGCGGGGTGCATGTCTTTGAACCGATAATTCTTAAAAGGGCGCTGAATTTAAAACAGCTTTCCGAATTGACCGAGAAAACCGTGGAAATAAACGGAATTACCATTCTGCAGGATCCTCAAAGGCAGTATCCTTTCGGCAGCCTTGCGTCGCATGTAATCGGCTATACAGGGGAAATTACCCAGAACCAGATGAAAAACACAAAGTATAAAGATTACAGGATGGGCGACATAATTGGGCAGACAGGGATAGAAAATTATTACGATAAACATCTGCGGGGAAAAGACGGACTTGTATATATAGTCACCGATGCCATGGGAAGGCAGAAAAGAATCGCGGAAAAAGTGGAATCACAGCAGGGCAAAAACCTTGTGCTTACGATTGATTTCAGGCTGCAGAAGTTTGCGGAGCAGCAGCTCAAAAATGCAGATCAGAACGGCGTCATAATAGCGATGGAGCCTAAAACCGGCGATATTCTTTGCATGGCTTCAAAACCGGACTATGACCTTAATTATTTCAGCGGCGGCATAGACATAAAATACTGGAAGAAAATATTAAGGGATAAAGCAAACCCGCTTAATAACCGGGCTGTTCAGGGGCTTTATTCGCCGGGATCAATTTACAAAATTGTGACCGGTTCCGGAGCCTTAAATGAGAATATAGTAAAAACAGACGACGCGTTTTTCTGCGAAGGCATATACTGGATTAAAACCTGGCCGTATAAATGCTGGAAAAGGACGGGGCACGGATGGGTAAGTTTTTACAAGGCTATAGAACAGTCATGCGACGTTTATTTTTATAAAGTATCCCTTAAAATGACGGTTGAATTGCTTTATAAATACTCCGTAATGTTCGGGCTTGGCCAGAAAACAGGGATAGATCTTCCGGGAGAAAAAACAGGCCTTGTACCCACAAGGGAATGGAAAAGAAGGATATCAAGAACTCCGTGGTTTCCCGGGAATACGGTTATGATGGCCATCGGGCAGGGATATATAACAAGCACTCCCATTCAAATACTGAATATTATGGCGGCCATGGCAAACGGCGGTTACGCGATGCAGCCAAGGCTGTTAAAAGCCGTGACGATGGATAACAGGCGGGTTTTCATGAATCCGGAGCCGAAAAAACTGTTTGAACTGGATGTTAAAAAGGAAAATATTAAGATAATGCAGGACGCGCTTAAACGTGTTGTGTCAAACTGGGCGGGAACCGGCAAGGCCGCGCAGGTAAGGGGAATTGAAGTGGCGGGCAAAACCGGCACTGTTCAGAACGTCCACGGGGATAACCACGCCATGTTCGCGTGCTACGCGCCGTTTAATAATCCTGAAATTGTTGTTTTTGTAATGCTGGAACACGGCGGCGGCGGCGGCGAAGCGGCGGCGCCTATAGCGGGAGAACTGCTTAATTTTTATTTTACGACCTTAAAGGAGTTGTAGATGGCACAATTCAGGGGAATTTTTAAGTTTGCGGAACAGATGCGCCAGTATACAAAGAATATGAACCCGGTAATCCTGGGCGCCACGATACTGTTGATGACAATAGGACTGCTTGGCATTTACAGCGCAGAACCCGACACGTCCAAGATTTTTTTTACGAAACAGGCGGCCTGGTACGGCATTGGTTTTATCCTGATGATAATCCTTGCGAATGTAAATTATAATCTTGTCATAGCCGCGGCAAACTATCTCTTTGTAATATTTATATTTCTTCTGCTTCTTGTGCTTATCGCCGGCCATACATCGCTTGGCGCGCAAAGATGGCTTAAACTGGGAGGATACGGGTTCCAGCCCAGCGAGTTCATGAAAATTGTTGTGGCTGCCACGGTTGTCAGGTTTCTGGTTATAAAAGGAAAAGACGCTTTTTCGCTTAAAAATCTTGCTTTGGTATTCTTAATAGTGCTTGTTCCTTTTTTTCTTATATTAAAACAGCCTGACCTGGGAAGCTCTCTTCTGCTTATTCCCATGACGCTTGCGATATTGTTTCTGGGAAATATACCGGTAAAAAAACTCTCTGTAATTCTGATAATAGGGGTGCTTTTGCTTCCTGTTGCTTATTACACTATGCATGATTATCAGAAACAAAGGCTGCATACTTTTATAAATCCGCACCTTGACCCTTTGGGGTCCGGGTACAATGTCATTCAGTCCCAGATTGCCGTTGGTTCCGGGCAGGTATCGGGAAAAGGCTGGGAAAAAGGGACCCAAAGCCAGCTTAATTTTATCCCTATTAAACACACGGATTTTATTTATGCCGTGCTTGCCGAAGAGTTCGGGTTATGGGGCGGGATGATAATAATTGGAATATACCTGTTTTTAATTATGGAAGCCCTTAAAATTATAAAATTGTGCAGGTTTTCAGGCGGGAAAATGCTTGGCGGCGCGCTTGTTACAATGATATTCGCGCAGTTTTTTGTTAATGTCGGTATGAATATGGGAATAATGCCGGTTGCCGGAATAACGCTGCCGCTTTTAAGTTACGGCGGGACATCGGTTGTTGTGACAATGATTGCCCTGGGTATACTGCAGAACATATACAGGGAATACATAAAGGCGGAAAAATAGTGAAAAAAATATACATAAACTCGGAAGATTTCGACACGTCGGTCGCGATTGCGGAAGACGGAAAACTTTCCAATTTCTTTATAGAAAAAAAGGTATATGCAAAAGCCGGAAATATCTATAAGGGAAAAATAGAAAAACTTGTGGCGGGAATGAATTTTGTTTTTGTGGATATAGGCGATTCAAAACCGGCGTTTTTATCTGAAAGGGAGTATTTTGACTCTTCCAACATAATGGAATCAGGAATGCTTGATGATGTAAGCGAAGCCGCCGTGATAAAACCGCAGGACAATATTACCGGGATTTTTGAAAAAGGGCAGGAAATTCTGGTGCAGGTCATTAAAGAACCATACCAGACAAAAGGCGCCAGGCTTACCACAAACCTTATGCTGCCCGGTTATTACGTTGTATACAGCCCGTATTTAAAACAGACGGGTGTTTCCAGAAGGATTTCTGATGACGCGGAAAGGGACAGGTTAAAAACAATAATTGCGGAAGCAAAAGCCGATATACCCGGGGATTATGGAATCATAGCGCGCACGCAGGCTGAAGGCGCGGATGCCGCGGCCCTTCATGAAGAAATAAGAATGCTTCATGAGAGGTGGAAAATAACAAAAAAAACCGCGGATTCATCGCGCGCGCCGGCGCAGGTATACTGCGAACAGAACCTTCCGGTTAAGATAGTCAGGGAATATCTGGATTCAAACACTTCGTCAATTATCACCGATTCAAGGGAAATATATGAAGAGATGGAAAAATATCTTAAAACCGCGTATAACAGGACGGTTGACTTAAACCTTTATGAAGGAAATGACCCGCTGTTTGAATACTACGGCCTTCAGGGACAGGTGGACGGAATTTTCAGCAATATAGTCTCTTTTAAAAAGGGCGGATACATAAAAATAGACCTTACGGAAGCGCTTACTGTTTTTGACATCAACAGCGGCAAGTTTAAAGGGGCGGAAGATGTGGAAAGCAGCCTGCTTGCGGTAAACCTGCACGCCGCAAGGGAGATAGCAAGGCAGATAATTCTGCGCAACTTAGGCGGCCTGATTGTCATTGATTTTATTGATATGCAGTCCGAAGAGAACAGGAAAAAAGTTAAAGAAGTAATGGAACAGGAGCTTGCTAAAAGCAAGATGTACCACAAAGTGGGCAATATAAGCGAATTTGGACTGATGGAGCTTACAAGAAAGCGCGACAGCCGCAGGGTGGAAGATATTTATTTTGAAGAGTGCCCAAAGTGCAATGGCCACGGAAGGATACTTACCGATGAAAATATCTGCATTAAATACATGAAGAAGATCAAGTACGAATGCAAAAAAATGCTGGAAGAAAACGTTGCCGTGGTAGTGCCGGAAAAGATAAAGGAAAAACTTCAGTCTGATTACATAGAAAAACTTCATGAGTATGAGATTAAGTACAAGAAGAATATAATACTGAAAGCTGAAGGATAATAACAGGGGACAGGTTTGGTAGGCGCACCTTTTAAGGTGCGGCAGTTAAATGTTTTGGATTTATCAGCGCAATTTAATTTTTAATTGTAGAGGCTTAACATGTTATGCCTCGTTCAGGAGGTTTTAATGGCCTGTGATAATTTTGAAAAAAACCTGAAGATGTGCAGCTGCACCTACCCCTGTGAAAGAAAAGGGAAATGCTGCGAATGTCTGCATTATCACAGAAAAATGAGGGAGCTTCCCGCGTGTTATTTTTCAAAAGAAGCCGAAAAAACATACGACAGGTCAGTGGAAGCGTATTTAAAGCAAAAACGGTGATGTAAATCCGTCACCGGTATAGAACCTTACACGCGTTGCGTGTGGGGCAGGGGATTAAATACATACAAACCATCTGATTTTATATAAACAAAACGAAAAAACCGGCAATTGAAAATCTTATATAAATCCCATAAAAACAATAATATCTAACACTTATTCTAATCATTGTGAAAAAAAGCACTTGACAGAATAGACTTAAATAGATATATTTATATTGATAAAAAATTATCTATTAAGATTAGTAAAAGGAGGAACAAAATGACGCAGATAGACAGACAGTCAATACCGGTACCAACGCTTAGAAGGATGCCGGCGTACTGCAATTACCTTAAGTCTTTATCCGTGAAAGGCATTGTTTATGTATCCACAACAGCGGTTGCAAATGATTTAAACCTGATACCTATTCAGGTAAGAAAGGATTTTGAATACACGCGCCTTTCCGGAAAGCCAAAGATAGGGTATAACCTGGAGCTTTTAATAGAAGCAATAGAATACATACTTGGCTGGAACAAAATGTCCAATGCTGTTATTGCGGGGGTTGGAAACCTTGGAAAAGCGCTTTTAAGTTATCAGGGATTTAAAAATTACGGGCTGGATATTATCGCCGGGATAGATCAGGACAAAAAGAAGCATGGAAAAGAAGTGGCAGGAAGGAAGGTTTATCCGCCCGAACAGATAGGCGTGCTGGTTAAAGAAAATAAAATAGGAATAGGTATCATTACAGTACCCGCCGAAAGCGCGCAGCTGATGGCGGATTTGTTTGTTAAAAACGGAATTACAGCCCTGTGGAATTTTGCTCCTGTAAGGCTTAACGTTCCGGCGGATGTGGTTGTGCAAAACGAGAATCTGGCGTCATCGCTTGCGGTCTTATCGCAGAGAATCAAGCAGCAGAAAGAAAAATAACAGGAATTTATAAGACAAAGGAGAACATCATGAAAACACTTGAAATGCAGAAAAAGTTTGAAAAGGTAATGGAAATAATAGAAAAAAACGGGGCGAATCCGGCAAGGTTAATTCCCATACTTCAGGAAATTCAGGATGAATACAGGTATCTTCCTGAAGAGATTATGGATTTTACGGCGACATGCCTTAAAATTCCGCCTGCAAGGGTATACGGTGTTGCCACATTCTATTCGCATTTTGCCCTTGCGCCAAAAGGCAAATACATCATCAAGGTCTGCGACGGGACCGCGTGCCATGTTAAGCGTTCCGAAGCTCTTATAGACGCCATCAGAAAGAAACTTAAACTTACACAGGCTAAAAATACGACCGATGACATGCTTTTCACGCTGGAAACCGTGTCGTGCCTTGGGGCGTGCGGCCTTGCGCCAGTAGTTGTTATAAATGAAGACATTTACGGCCAGATGACCGCGGATAAAATTACGGAAGTCCTTGGCAATATCATAAAGAAAGAGGGTGAAAACAATGCAGACAATTGAGGCGGTGAATTTAAAAATAGTTAAGGAAGATTATGAAATGAGGGCAAAGTTAAAAGAGCGCAGAATTATAATCTGCGCGGGCACGGCTTGCGTTGCCAACGGCGCCCTTAAGCTGTTTGACGCGGTTA
Source organism: bacterium (assembly GCA_029565735.1). GTDB lineage: Bacteria > Oederibacteriota > PGYV01 > PGYV01 > PGYV01 > PGYV01. The sequence continues at coordinate 19,423 of JAKQNO010000123.1, read as the reverse complement.
AGGCGGTTGCGGAAAAAGAAGGTATTAAAATTGAAATTGAACTTAAACATGATGACAAAGGCGGAAATCATTTAACCAAAAGCGGATGCCAGGGCTTCTGCCAGATGGGACCGCTTGTCACCATAATGCCGGAAGATATTCTGTACACAAAAGTAAAACCCGAAGACGCGGAAGAAATTGTTAAAAGCACAATTGAAAAAGGTATTGTTATAGAAAGGCTTTTGTACAAGAATCCGGCGGACGGCAAAGTGTGCGTCAACAAGGCGGAAATTGATTTTTACAGAAAACAGCACAGATACGTCTTAAAGCAGTGCGGCGTTATTGACCCTGAAGATATAACGGAATATATAGCATCCGGCGGTTACGCTTCCCTTGAAAAAGCGCTTAAGGATGATCCCGCCAAAGTCTGCGCCGATGTACTTGAAAGCGGGCTTCGCGGAAGGGGCGGCGCCGGCTTTCCCACGGGAAAAAAGTGGGACCTTACAAGAATTCAGAAAAATGAAAAAAAGTACATTATATGCAACGGGGATGAAGGCGACCCGGGCGCGTTTATGGACAGAAGCGTCATGGAAGGCAATCCGCACAGCGTAATAGAGGGTATGGCTATTGCAGCGCACGCGATAGGCGCGGATGAAGGTTTTGTCTATGTAAGGGCTGAATATCCGCTTGCGGTAAGAAGGATGAAAAAAGCCGTGGCTGACGCGGTAAAAGCCGGAATTATAGGGGAACGAATGCTTGGCATAGGCGGAAAATTTAATTTAAGCGTAATGGAAGGCGCGGGCGCTTTTGTATGCGGGGAAGAAACCGCGCTTATGGCGTCCGTAGAAGGAAAGCGCGGGATGCCAAAACCCAAACCCCCGTTTCCGGCGCAGAAAGGCCTTTGGGATAAACCTACGGTAATTAATAATGTGGAAACTCTGGCAACCGTTCCGCTTATATTGCGCGACGGCCCGCAGGAATATAAAAAGATGGGGACAAAAACTTCCCCGGGGACAAAAACATTTGCTGTTACAGGCCAGGTGGCAAATACAGGGCTTATAGAGGTGCCGTTCGGCACCACTTTAAGGGAGATTATATTTGGAATAGCCGGAGGCGTGACAGGCGAAGGCGGGAAAGTGGATGAGGCAAATTTTAAAGCCGTGCAGATTGGCGGGCCTTCGGGCGCCTGCCTTACCGCCAAACACCTTGATTTGCAGCTGGACTTTGAAAATCTGAAAAATGCAGGCGCAATGGTGGGTTCGGGCGGGCTTGTTGTTATGAATCAAAGCACGTGTATGGTTAAAATTGCGGGATATTTTATGCAGTTCACACAAAACGAAAGCTGCGGCAAATGCGTTTTGTGCAGGGAAGGCACAAAGCAGATGCTGTGGATTATGAATGATATATGCGAAGGCAAAGCGCAGGAAAATGCAATACCTGTCTTAAAGGAACTTGCGGCAGCCATTAATAAAGGCTCGCTGTGCATGCTTGGAAAGACGGCGCCCAATCCTGTCTTATCCACAATGCGCTTTTTTCCCGAAGAATATGAGGCCCACGTTAAGGACAAAAAATGCCCGGCAGGCGAATGCAAAGGGCTGATGGATGTTGTTATAACGCCGGCATTATGCAAGGGCTGCGGGCTGTGCGCCAAAGTGTGCCCGGCAGGAGCTATAACAGGAAAAGTTAAAGAGCCGTATGTAATAAATAAAAGCAAGTGCGTTAAATGCGGGGTATGTATAGATACCTGCAGGTTTAAAGCGATTAATTTTAAAGGAGGCAATTAATATGGACAACACAAATGTTTTAATTGACGGCAGGGATGTCAGGTGCGAAGGAGAAAAGAACCTTCTTGAAATAATAAGAAAATCGGGCATAGAACTGCCCACTTTCTGCTACCATTCGGAGCTTTCCGTATACGGCGCGTGCAGGCTGTGCATGGTGGAAGTGGAAGGCAGGGGGCTTCAGCCGGCATGTTCCACCATACCGGAACCGGGCATGAAGATTAAGACTAATACAGAAGAGATAAGGAATATGAGAAAAATTATTGTTGAACTTCTGCTTGCCAACGGCAACCACGACTGCGTGACCTGCAGGAAAAGCGAGCACTGCCAGCTTCAGACTTTGTCCAGGCGGCTTGGAATAAAAGAGGTGCGGTTTAAAAAGAAAGCGGCGGAAAAACCCGTTGATGATTCCGCGTACAGCATAGTAAGGGACCCTTCCAAGTGCGTGCTTTGCGGCGACTGCGTCAGGATGTGCGCCGAAGTCCAGGGGATAGGCGCCATTGATTTTGCTTTCCGCGGCAGTAAGTGCGAAGTTGTGCCAAGCTTTGGCAAAGATCTGAATAAGGTTGAATGCGTAAACTGCGGCCAGTGCGCAAGGGTATGCCCGACCGGCGCGCTTGTAATAAAAAGCGAAGTTGAAAGCGTGTGGAAAGACATACATAATCCGGAAAAGACGGTTATAGCGCAGATTGCGCCGGCTGTCAGGGTTGCGCTTGGCGAAGAGTTCGGATTAAAATCCGGCGAAGCGGTCACAGGGCGCATTGTGGCGGCGCTTAAGATGATGGGTTTTGATAAAGTGTACGACACTTCTTTTACCGCTGATTTGACTGTTATTGAAGAGGGAAATGAATTTATTGAAAGGGCGGGAAAAGGAGAAAAACTTCCTCAGTTTACAAGCTGCTGCCCCGGCTGGGTGAAGTTCGCGGAACAGTATTATCCGGAATATTTGCCCAACCTTTCCAGCTGCAAGTCGCCCCAGCAGATGTTCGGCAGCGTGGCAAGGGACACGCTTCCCAAAATGCTGAATATCAGGCAGCAGGATTTAAGCGTTGTATCCATAATGCCGTGCACCGCGAAAAAATTTGAAGCCAAAAGGCCGGAATTTATAAAAGGCAATATTCCGGATGTGGACCATGTGCTTACCACAAGGGAGCTTGCGCGTATGATAGGCGAATGCGGAATTGATTTTAAGAACCTTACGCCGGAATCTTTTGATATGCCTTTGGGTTATAAGACAGGCGCGGGCGTTATTTTTGGAAATAGCGGAGGCGTAACAGAAGCGGTTCTGCGTTATGTGGCTGAAAAGGCGACAGGCACAGCCCTTGAAGGTTACGAGTTTAAAACTGCAAGGGGCGAAGACGGGATAAGGGAGTTGTCCGTGGAACTTAACGGCAGGACGTATAATCTGGCTATTGTTCACGGGCTTATGAACGCCAGAAAGATGCTGGAAAACGTTAAAAAGGGCGGAAAAAAGTACGACCTGGTGGAAGTAATGGCGTGTCCGGGCGGATGCATAGGCGGCGCCGGCCAGCCATGTTATAAAGAAAGTGACATAAGAAAAGACAGAACAAAAGGTATCTATGAAAACGATAAAATGCAGCAGCTTCACAAATCTCAGGAAAATCCTTATATAAAAGAACTATATGAGAATCACGGTTTCAATGACCATAAAAAGGCGCACGAACTTCTGCACACGGCATATAAAAACAGAAAAAGGACTGATTCTGAGGGTATTTTAGTATGCGGCGGCAAGACTCCGGATGCTTTAAAAATTGAAGTGTGTTTTGGTACCGGGTGTTTTATAAGGGGTTCGCAGGACATGATGAAAAAAATTGTGGCGCATCTTGAAGCAAACGGGCTTAAAGACAAAACAGAGGTAAGGGCTACATTCTGTTTTGAAAGGTGCGACAGGGGCCCTGTTGTAAGGGTGGGAAAAAAAGTTATTGAAAAAGGCGATCTGGAAGCAGTGATAAAAGAAATTGAAAGTAAGTTAAAAGCTGCGGTCTGATAACGCAAAGAGGAAGTGTTATATGAACGATACACAGGTTGTTTTCACGCTTACTGCAAAGTGCATGGACTGTTACAGGTGCCTTAAAGTATGCCCCGTAAAAGCCATTAAGATGAAAGACGGGCAGGCGCAGGTGGATGCAAGCCTGTGTATTGCCTGCGGTACGTGCATTAGGGAATGCCCGCAGAAGGCAAAAGCGTATTTAAGCGGGATAGAAGCGGCAAAGCTTGCGCTGGAAAGCGGCAATGCGGCTGCATTGGTTGCGCCGTCTTTTGCCGCGTTTTATGATAAATGGGAAAGGCTGCGTTTTATTGGCGCTTTAAGAAGGCTTGGTTTTAAGCTTGTTGAAGAAACCGCGGAACACGCGTATGACGTTTCCATGAACGTGAAAAGGCTGGCAGGTAATTTAAAAGAAAAGCATATCTGTACCGCCTGCCCGGCTTTTACGGAATATGCCGAAAAATACAGCAGACATGCGGTTAAGCTGCTGACGCCGGTTGTATCGCCTATGGTTCAGCACGCCAATGAGTTATTTATAAAATACTCCGGTGAAATAAAGCCTGTTTTTATAGGGCCGTGCATAGCAAAGAAAAAAGAAGCTTTAAAATATCCGGGCCTTCTGGACGCGGTGCTTACTTTTGAAGAGATTGAAAAGATGTTTGAAGAAAAGGATATTAAACTTGAAAACTGCGAAGAAAGTTTTTTTGACGGCGCGGTAAAGGGAAGCGCAAGATGGTATCCGCTTGGCGGAGGGCTTTTAAAAACAGCTTATGGCGAAGCGCTGCCGTCTGTTAATTACTGCGTTCCTGAAGGTTACGCGGAAATTAAAGAGGCCATGGAAAATGTTGCTGAAAGCAATGAAGGTATTATTATGGAGCCTTTATTCTGTAAAGGCGGATGTGTAAAAGGGCCGGGCGGAAGAAAAGAAATTAATTTTTATACCGCGAAAAAACGGCTTGCTGAATACATTGAATCCGCCCCTGTAAATACAAAAGCTGATTTTAAACCCGTGATGAGGGCTGAATTCTCTTTTAAAGGCGCATCCGGCGCGGACATTACAGACGCGGAAATTGAACAGATGCTTGAAAAAACCGGAAAAGGCAATCCTGCTTTAAGGCTTAACTGCGGCGCATGCGGATATAACAGCTGCAGGGAAAAAGCCGCGGCTGTCATAAAAGGGATGGCGGAACCGGAAATGTGTATTCCTGTCATGCGCAGGCTTGCGGAACAGAGAACGGACAGGATTATTGAAACAAGCCCCAACGGCATAGTGATAGTTGACAGGGAAATGAACATAATTAAAATGAACGCGGCGTTTGTGGCAATGTTTCGGTGCGCGGGCAGGCAGGGCGCGCAAATTTCTGAAGTAATTGACCCGCTTCCTTTTGAAAAGCTTGCGTCTGAAACAGAAGAAATGATACAGGAAACAGCCGCGCATCCCAAAGCCGGAATTACGTGCCACCAGATTTTTTACAGGATGAAGGAAGAGAATTATTACGTGGGCATTTTTGTTGACCTTACAAGGCTTACAAATACGGATAAAAGGCTGGCTGAACTTAAGGAAAAGACAATTAATCAGGCAAAACAGCTGCTTGACCATCAGCTTAAGATGGCGCAGGATATGGCGCTTTATCTTGGCGAGAACACCGCGAAAAGCGAGGAACTTCTGCACAGGCTTGTAATTGCCGCGGGCGGTAAAGATGAAAACAGAAGATAAAACAGGCGTGCTTTACACAGAATGCCATAATTTATGCGCGGTTAAAACAGGTTATTCCGCGTGCGGGGATTATTTTGAAATTTTCAGGGACGCGCAGGCTGTAACTGCCGTGCTGGCCGACGGACTTGGTTCCGGAATAAAAGCTTCTGTTGCTTCGGCAATGTCGTGCGCTTCGGTGATGCGCATGATAAAAGCGGGTTTCAGCGTGAAGGAAGCTGCAGGGACAGTAATTAAAACAGCGCGCAGGGCAAAAGAAACACAAAATGCCGTGTATGCCGCGTTTACGGTTGTCAGGATACTTAATGACGGCACCGCGTCTGTGCTTACTTATGACGCGCCCGGACCTGTTTTAATAACCAATAAACAGGCGTATGTGCCCAAGATGAAATTTACCCTTACGCAGGGACAGGTCACAGGAGAACTTAATATACGTTTAAAAGAGGGTGACGGGCTGCTTGTGATGACTGACGGGATTACGCAGGCGGGAATGGGAAGGGAGCTGCCTTTTGGCTGGACAGAAGAAGGGGTAAGGGAATTTGTAAACGCGAACCACGCTTTGGGATTCACTGAAAAAGATATTCCGCAGCTGCTGATAAACAGGGCTTCCGCGCTTTCCGGCGGTTATCTTCACGATGACGCAAGCGCTGCGTATTTTTCCTGCAGAAAAGGCAGGGTCATGAACATAATAACAGGGCCGCCGTCTGCCCGTGAAAATGACGCGGCGGCAGCGCGTGAATTTATGCGCGCCGACGGCATAAAGATTATATGCGGTTCCACAACCGCGGATATTATTTCCAGGGAAACCGGGATTAATGTCGGCTTTACCAAAACGTATTCCGGATTTTTCAGGCCTCCCAAATACATCATGAAAGGCATTGAGGTGGTAACTGAAGGGGCGGTTGTATTGAACCAGCTGTATAACATAATAGACCTGGAAGGGATAAAGCTGGATAAAGAATCGTGCGTGACGGAAATTGCCGTGCTTGCAAGGGTCTGCGATGTCATTAATATTTATCTGGGAAAAGCTGAAAACCCCGGGCATGATGATATTGCGTTTACACAGCTTGGAATACTGCCAAGAGCGGTGATAATAAACATGCTTGCGGAGAAATTAAGGAAGATGGGAAAGCTGGTGGTAATAAAAGAGGTTTAAGGGGTTTGTTTTATTCTCTGATGTAGAGACGCAACATGTTGCGTCTTGTTTTTGTTTTGAATTTACGTATTTGAATTTGTAGGGACAGCGCTCCCGCGCTGTCCGGCCTTTATGTTTTGTTCTGGTAGCCGCGTCCTTTTAGGTCGCGTGTTTTGTTTTTAACTGTCCCTGCTTCTTTCGCTCATAAATTCGCTTCATTGCAGGGATTTCCGCTCGTACGCTCGCTTCAACCGCGGGCTAAAGACCCGCGTCTACCAAACCTTCCGTCCCTCTGTACATCTGTCCCTCGATTTTTATCTATGGGATATGGGATAAAAGTTTATGGGTTCAATATTTTTTACCGTTGACAATATACGATAATGGTTTAGAATAATTGAAATTATGCGGAGGGTACACGGCGGGAGGGCGCTGTCTGTTAACCGTTTTTCGCACAAAATAATTTGGGAGTAAAAAATATGAAAAAACTTTTGGTACTATTCATGTCTTTTTTTATATTTTCTGTTTTTTTATACGCGGAAGATTTGACTATTGCGGATGTGGCGGCGGCACAGCAGGGGTATCAGGACAGCGTGCAGACATTTGCCGCGTCTGTGTCTTCTGAAACTGAATTTGGCGGGATAAAGAAAACGCTTGATTATGATTATGTTATGCAGACCAATGAAAACGGCGATAGTAAAGTTATGATAACCGGCACAGGCGCTTTGCAGATGCAGTTTTTGGTGGATACTGCGGCGGGTTCGGTTACTTATTTAATGGCCAACGGCACAACAAAAACATTCACGCTAACCCCGGAAGAAAAAGACGCTATTATGTCACAGTACGCCGGATTGGGAAGTTTTGGCGGGTCTTCAATTAACACAATGTTTGCCGATAAAGACGGGAACAAATCATCTGACGCCAAACATTTTAAAGATTTAAGGGTAAAAGAAGCTGAAACCGCGGATTATAAGGTAAGGGTAAAAAAAGAATTTTTTGGGAATAAAGCGGTTGTGGAATATGAAAATAAGAAGATGGCGCTGATGAAAGAGGGATTTGACAGGAATATTATGATAGCGGAAGAAACCCCGGCGAAGAACGGGAAGGACAAGAAGATAAAGAAGAAGTATTTACAAAAATTAAGAGATGAAAAAGAGAATATTAAAAGGCATATGATAGCCAAAAGGGTGGAAAAAATTAACCTTGATTCGGGCATAACAGAAGAGCAGGAATTTTATAACGAAGCAGGGGAAAAACTTGGACATGTAACGGTAAAACGCAGGCATAAGATAAAAGCCGTACCGCGCCACAAGGGCGCAGGTGCAGTAGAGGTAAAGGAAAGGGAAATAGAAATGCCGGCAGAGTCAGAAGTGGAAATGTCATCCCCGCAGGGAAAGGCAAAGACCAATATTGTAATGAGTGATATTAAGGTAAATGAGGATGTTAAGTTTGAATGGGTGAAGACAAAACAGGAGGGGAAGAAATGAAAAAAATACTTTTAACGGTTTATATTATAGGCGTAATATCAGCAGGTCTGTTGTTTGCGCAGGGAAAAAATGGTGTAACCCAAACCGCGCAGGCAGAATCAACGCCTGTTGTTGCTGTTTCCACGGTGACAGCTGACAGCGGCGCAGCGACGGTTGAATCTAAAACCGTCAAAACCGAAATCCAGTCTCCCGGGGTTGTGACAGAATATAAAGAAGACGGGACAAAGGTTGTGACAATTAACCTGTCGGAAGTGGATGAAAACAAACTGCCGGAAAAGTACGAAGCAAAAGTAATCCTCGAAGCCCCGATACTGGAACTGGATTATATAAAGGCTAATAAAGCGAAATTGGAGAAAAAAGTCTATTTTGCTTATTTGAATGATGATGATTTAAAGCAGGATATTGATGTAAAAATTGATGAAAATGGCTTTATTTATATTTTTGATCCTTACATGGGAAGAATACAGAAATTCAATAGCGACGGTAAACACCTGATTGATATTCCTTTTGATAATACCAGAAAAGCTCATTTGCAGGGTGACCACTGGATTGCTGACTCAATGATAGATGAATTTGAAGTATATTTGGGAGAAATATATATTATTAATACTATCAAAAACACAATAGAAAAAATTGATGAAAAAGGTAGAGTGAAGCAAAAGATAAACATTCCTGAAAAATCAGACGGACAAAGTGCCAGAGAAGCGATTATGTATATTGATCCAAGCGATATTATAAAAAGGAAAGATTTACAACAAAATACAGACAATCTAAAAGGCTCGAGAAATACATTAAACGTAATGGTTAAAGAAATATATCCGACAGTTTTTAATGTTAAATCTGAGTCCTGTGAGTTTAGAGTTGTTCAAAATTCTCCTTCGGTAAAAAGCATTACGTTTATATATATAGATAGATTTCAAAATGTATATTTTAAATCCGTGGGGATGAAAGGGAATGAACGTGGTTTTTATAAAGTTTCACCTTGTGGCAAAATGTTAGGCGTAATAAGAGATTGGAAATATAGAGTTGAAGATAAATGGAGGGATGATTGTGAAAATCGTCCGGAGCCGTTATTGATGAACTGGCAAGAAAGCATGATATTCAACAAAGACGGAGATTTGTACTTTTTTGAAAATATTTGTTGTAAAAATCAAATCAACTGTATTGGTATGGTTAGAGTTTTAAAAGTTTCAAGGAGAAAGTAAATGTCTATAAGCCAAAAGCGATTAATTTTTTTTATTTTATCATTTTTACCATCGTTAATTTATGCTTTAGATGGTAATGCAATAAAAAAGAATGCAGAAACTTATAGAGATTGTGAATGGAAATGTAATACATGGAACGCTAGAAGTGAAAATGTAGATTCAAAAGATTTTGAACAAAATAATAATTACTATCCATTCTTTCCTTTAGGAGCTGCAATAAGCGAGGATGAGAACGGAGAAATAGTTTTTAAAATAAACTGACACCGTGCCTTGACTCGTGACATTGTTAAAATAAATGCTAATAAAATATAGGGTTTCTCGCATTTGTTTGTAAATAAAGCGATTTTCGCAGCAGCATCTTTTAAGGCGCGTATTTTTGCTTAATCTATATCTGATAATTAAATCGCTGTCTCTAAAAACGAGGCGCAACATGTTGCGCCTCTACAATTGATGGAAAAACTCGCGGTATTAAGACCGCGTCTATCAAACCTAAACCAACTCTCCGATTTTTTGTCTTTGCCCAGCTGCCCAGTTGAGGTTTTACTTACGACCCTCCGACCTTACGACCCTCCGTATCATTCCACGAAATAATAGAACAAAAACACACTTTGTTGTATAATAATTAAAATTATTAAATAACCAGGAGGAATATTATGATAGCGGTAACAGGCGGAGCGGGATTTATAGGAAGCACGATAATTTGGGAGCTTAACCGGCGGGGGATTACGGATATTCACGTGGTGGATGAGCTTGGTACGGATGAAAAGTGGAAAAATTTAAACGGGCTTAAATTCTCGGATTATGAAGAAAAAGAGAGTTTCATCAAGCGCGTGGTATATGACGATAAACTTCTTCGTGACTCTTTGGAAGGCGTAATTCACATGGGCGCGTGCAGCGCGACCACGGAAAAAGACGCGTCTTTCCTTATTGAAAACAATTACAAATACACCCAGGTCACAGGCAAGTGGTGCGCAAAGTACGGCAAGAAGTTTGTTTACGCAAGTTCTGCCGCCACATACGGCGACGGCGCGCAGGGTTTTGACGACGCGCACGAAAAGATTGAATCATTAAGGCCTCTTAATATGTACGGTTATTCCAAACAGCTTATGGACCTTTGGGCTTTAAGAAGCGGAATCATATCAAAGATGGCGGGCATAAAGTTTTTTAATGTGTTCGGCCCAAATGAATACCATAAAGACGACATGAGAAGCGTTGTGCATAAAGCGTTTTGCCAGATAAACGCGACAGGCAAGATTCAGCTTTTCAAATCCCACAAAAAAGGTTATGAAGACGGCGGGCAGTTAAGGGATTTTATTTATGTTAAAGACGCGGTTGCCATGACGCTGCACGCTTATGACAAAGGGTTGTCCGGAATCTTTAACGCAGGCACAGGGAAGGCAAGAAGTTTTGCCGACCTTGCAAAAGCCACGTTTAACGCGATGGGTAAACCTGTTAATATAGAGTACATTGACATGCCCGAATCTATCAGGGAAAAATACCAGTATTTTACAGAGGCCAAAACAGACAAAATCCGCGCCGCGGGCTTTAACGGAAAAATACACACACTTGAAGAGGGCGTTAAGGATTATGTTCAGAACTACCTTATGAAGGATAATCCGTTTTTAGGATAGGCGTAAAACATAGCGGATTAAGCTATAGGCAGATAAGCAGAAGCGAAAGCATAAAAAATAGCGTTATAAGCTATAGGCAATTAAGAATTAGCTAGAAATATAACGATTTAAGCTATAAGCAGATAAGCATTAGCGAAGACAAAAAAATAGCGTTATAAGCTATAGGCAGATAAGCATTAGCGAAAACAAAGGCATTATGTTTACGTTATAGCTTAATTGCTCAATTCGCTAATGTGCTATGTTTACGTTAAAGTGCTATGTTTTACAACCTTTTTACCCGTTTTTTCTTTACAAAACCTTGTTTCAGATTTATAATCAATTTGTTTTTATAACAATCATATCATAATAGGAGAGAAGACAATGGCATCATTCATGGAACAAGTGTTCGAAAAAGCAAAAAAAGACCCGAAAAAAGTGGTTCTTCCGGAAGGAAATGATGAAAGAACAGTGGAAGCCGCGGCAAAGTGCGCGGAGATGAAGATTGCGGACATAACCATCCTGGGAAATCCGGATAAGATAAAGGAAATAGCAAAAAATAAAAATCTTAAACTTGACGGGGTTAAAATACTTGACCTTGCAAACCTGCCTGATATTAAGGAATACGCAAATGAATTTTATGAAATGAGAAAAGCCAAAGGCGTCACCCCGGAACAGGCAATGGAAATTATGAAAAAAGACGTCTATTACGGCGCGATGATGGTAAAAAAAGGCGTTGTAGATACGTTTGTTGCAGGCGCGGTTAACACCACTTCTGACGTTTCAAGGGCCGCCATATATCTTATCGGCATGAAACCCGGAATTAAAACGCTTTCCAGTTTCTTCATAATGATACTTCCGGATAAATCTTTCGGCAAAGACGGCGTGCTGTTTTATTCGGACGGCGGATTTGTAATTGACCCTGATGAAAACCAGCTTTCTGACATTGCGGTCACAACAGGAAATACATACAGGGAATTAATGGGAGAAGAACCAAAAGTGGCAATGCTTTCATTTTCCACAAAAGGAAGCGCCAAACACGCAAGGATAGATAAGGTTATTAAGGCAATGGAACTTGCAAAACAGAAAGACCCGTCAATGATGATAGACGGCGAAATGCAGGGCGACGCCGCGTTAATACCGGCTGTAGGCGCCAAAAAAGCCCCCGGTTCCTCGGTTGCGGGGCAGGCAAATGTCCTTATATTTCCCGACCTTGATTCAGGCAATATAGCGTATAAACTTACCGAAAGGCTTGCAAAAGCCGAAGCTTACGGCCCTATTTATCAGGGCACTGCAAGGCCGTGCAGCGATTTATCGCGCGGCTGCAAGGCAAGCGATATTATTAATGTAACCGCAATCAACGTTGTAAGGCTTCAGAACCACAAATAAAAAATAATATACCGGAGGTAATAATATGAAAGTTATGGTTATCAACTGCGGAAGTTCATCGCTGAAATTCAAGCTGTTTGACATGGAAAAGAACAATGTGCTTTTAGCTGAAGGCGTCATTGAAGAGATAGGCAAAGAAAAATCAAAATTCAATTTTAAAACGCATAAAATGAAAAAGGATGAAAAAGTTGTAAAAGAAATTAAAGCGGAAAACCATACCGCAGCTGTTGAAGCCGTTGAAAAAGCCTTAATTGACCCGAAAACAGGGCTTTTTAAGGACAAAATAGAGGTTGATGCGGTAGGCCACAGGGTCGTTCACGGCGGGGAAAAATTCAGCAAATCCGCCCTTATTACAAAGGGTGTTAAAGAGGTAATTACAGACTGTTTTGAAATAGCGCCTTTGCATAATCCGCCTAACATGGCGGGTATTGAAGTGTGCGAAAAGATATTCAAGGACGTTCCGCAGGTGGCTGTTTTTGACACGGCTTTCCATCAGACCATGACAAAACAGGCGTACATATACGGCCTGCCATATGAGCTTTATGAAAGGTACCACGTAAGAAAATACGGTTTCCACGGAACTTCGCATGAGTATGTGTCCAAAAGGGCCGCGGAACTTTTAAAGAAAGATATAAAAAAGACAAAAATTATCACATGCCACCTTGGCAATGGAGCAAGCATAACAGCTGTAAACGGCGGACAGTCTTTTGACACATCAATGGGCTTTACTCCGCTTGAAGGCCTTGTAATGGGCACAAGGACAGGCGATATGGACCCGGCTGTTGTTACTTTTTTAATGAAAAAAGAACATCTTGATGCCGACGGAATGGACAACCTTTTGAATAAAAAAAGCGGGCTTAAAGGCATATCCGGCGTTTCTAACGATTTAAGGGAAATTATGGAAGCTGCCAGGAATGATAACGCAAGGGCTAAATTTGCTATAGACATATTCTGCTACAGAATCACAAAATATATAGGCGCGTATGCAGCCGCTATGGGCGGCCTTGACGCGGTTGTATTTACGGGCGGAATCGGCGAAAACGCCGTTGCAATCAGAAAAGAAGTCTGCGAATCTCTTGGCTTCCTTGGCATAAAAATTGATGACGCCAAGAATGAATCAAAAGAAAAAGAGAAGACAATAAGCAAAGGCAAAGTAAAAGTAATGGTAATTCCGACCAATGAAGAACTTATGATTGCCATGAAAACAAAATGGGTGGCGGAAGAGTCAAAGCATACGTTCAGGTAGGGCGGCAGCTCGGCGTACGGTCTGGATCTGGTAGCCGCGGGTCTTTAGCCCGCGGAAGTTGATTTGGAAAGAAAGCGAATTAAGCTATAGGCAATTAAGCATAAGCGGGGAAAATTATTTATAGATTGAGCCGTTTTTGCTGATCTTTTGTCTATGTTTCAATCTATCTTGTTCTGATGTTTGTCTTTCGCTTCTGCTTAACTGCTTATAGCTTAAACTGCTGTTCTATCTATGGGATATGGGATAACAGTTTATGGGATAGAAACTGATGACCGGGTAACCGCCCTATGGCTATTTTATAAACGGCAATTCAATATAAGGATACTTAATGCCCAAAATAATCTGTATAGGCGAGATACTTGCGGATTTTGTGCCTGAAGGCAAAGGCCATATACTGCGGCCGGGCGGCGCGCCTTCAAATGTGGCTGTTAACCTTGCGCGGTGGGGCGCTGACTCCGCGATAATTTCAAAAACAGGTGATGATTTTCTTGGCCGCTTTCTTACCGGTTTTGTAAAATCAAATCACGTGGACGTGTCCTGTGTTTACAAAATCAAAGGTTATAAGACGGGCCTTGTTTTTGTATTTCTTGATAAATCCGGGGAGCGCGATTTTACCTTTTACGGACATCCTTCTGCCGATACAATGCTTATGCCTTCTGAAATAAAAGAAAGCGTAATTAAAAAATGTTCTATCCTGCATTTTGGTTCTATCAGCACAATGTATAAGAATAACGGTGCCGCCACATTAAAAGGCGTTAAGCTTGCAAAAAAGTACGGCAAAATAGTTTCCTATGACCCGAATGTGCGCCTTAATCTGTGGGAAGGCAGGCATGATGCCGCAAAAAAGCACATAAAAAAGTATTTTAAATACGCTGATATTATAAAGATAAGCGACACAGAACTTAAATTTCTGTTTGGCAAAACTCCGGATAAGAAGGGCATAAAGGGCGTGTTTCGGGAGGATCAGCTTGTATTTATCAGCGCGGGTAAAAACGGGTGTTATGTTAAGTTTGGTGATGTGTTTTTTCACTCGCCCGGTATTAAAGTCAAGGCAATTGACACAACAGGCGCGGGCGATGCGTTTATTGCAGGCGTGCTGTTTATGGTTGATAAGACGGGAAAAGGGCTTTGCCTGGATGAAAAACACCTGCGTGAAATTGCTTCTTTCGCTAACGCCAAAGGCGCAAAGGCGGTAATGAAAAAAGGGGCGGTGTGAAGGCTGAAAGATAAGCTGTTTAAGCTATAAGCAGATAAGCATAAGCGTAATCGTGGAAAGCTGGTTTGCGAAAGTTGTTACGCTTATGCTTAAATGCCTAATTGCTTATAGCTTGAAACTTTCGGCTTTGCCGACTCCGCTATTGCAGATTATCACATTGACTGCCGGGAAAAACGCAAAGCAAGGTCCATAATCTGTTTACATTTCATTTTTCCTGTTGTAAAATAATCACATTTATTAATTTTATGGAGGCAGGTTTTGGCTAAAATTATGAACATACTCCTTGTCGGCGTCGGAGGGCAGGGAATCGTAAGCAGTTCTGATATCATTTCCGATATGGCGCTTGCAAAGGGTCACGACGTAAAAAAATCAGAAATTCACGGAATGTCACAGCGCGGCGGCGTGGTATACAGTTTTGTCCGCTACGGCGATAAGGTCTATTCGCCGCTTCCGCTTAAGGAAGAGGTTGATTTTCTTGCGTCTTTTGAGGAAATGGAAATACTGCGCTGGCAGGATTATATTAACCCTTCAACCAAAGTTATTGTGAACACACAGCAGATTAAACCCGCTTCTTTTGCTTTTTCAAAGCAGGAATATCCTGACGTAAAGGGTGTTTTTAAGCATCCGCATGTAAAATATATTGACGCGATTGCCGCGGCTAAAGAAGGCGGCAATATAAAATTTGTAAGTTCTGTAATGACAGGCGCTTTATGCGCGTATCTTGATTTTAACGAAAATGATTTCAGGGAGGCGTTTACAAAACGCGTCGGCAAATATACGGATGAAAATGTTAAGGCGTTTTTAAAGGGAAAGGAGCTTGTTAAATGAATTATTATTCCGCGGAAGAGTCATATTCAAGAGAACAGTTAAAGGCGCTTCAGTCAGAAAGGCTTGTTAAGACTGTGGAACGTGTTTATAATAACAATAAATTTTATAAGAAAAAAATGGATGACCTTGGAGTAAAGCCTTCGGATATAAAAAGCGTTGATGATATTGTCAGGCTGCCTTTTACATATAAAACAGATCTGCGCGATAACGACTACCCTTACGGCATGTTTTCCGCGCCGCAAAAAGACGTGGTAAGGATACACGCGTCTTCGGGGACCACGGGTAAAATGACCGTTGTCGGATACACAAAAAATGACATAGATGTCTGGGCAACGGTAATGGCAAGGTCAATTGCAATGGCCGGCGGAACCCCCGGCGATATGATACACAACGCTTACGGTTACGGCCTTTTTACGGGCGGACTTGGAGTCCATTACGGCGCGGAAAAACTTGGCGCGACAGTTATCCCGGTTTCGGGCGGAAACTCGCAGAGGCAGTTAAAAATAATGAAGGACTTTGGCTCCACAATCCTTACCTGCACGCCTTCTTACGCTTTAAACCTTGCGGAAACATTAAAAGAAACGCCGGAGATTTCAAGAAAAGACATAAAATTAAAAGCCGGCATATTCGGCGCGGAGCCGTGGTCGGAAAATATGAGAAAAGAAATAGAAGACGCGTGGGGAATTGATGCTGTTGATATTTACGGTCTAAGCGAAATAATAGGCCCCGGCGTTGCCAATGAATGCCTGCAAAAGCACGGTCTTCACGTATATGAAGACCACTTTATTCCGGAAATAATAAATCCCGAAACCGGCGAACCTGTAAAGCCCGGGGAAAAAGGCGAACTTGTTTTTACAACCATAACAAAAGAGGCGATTCCGTTATTAAGATACCGCACCCGTGATATCACAAGATTAATTCCCGAACCGTGCAAATGCGGACGCGGCCTTGTAAGGATGGAAAGGGTAAGCGGCAGGACGGATGATATGCTTATAATAAGGGGGGTTAATGTATTCCCGTCTGAAATAGAGATGGTTATAATGAAGTTTAAAGGCGTGGAGCCGCACTATCAGATTATTGTGGACAGGCCGGAACACGGCATGGACAGGCTTGAAGTGCAGGTTGAAGTGAACGAAAAAATGTTCAGCGACGAAATAAAAGTCCTTGAACAGACAGAAAAAGATATCGCGCACGAAATTCATTCTGTCCTTGGTGTAAGCGTAAAAGTGAAGTTAATGGAGCCTAAGACAATAGCCAGAAGCGAAGGAAAGGCAAAACGCATAATAGATAAGAGGAACCTATAATGGGGAGGCTATCATGAAAATAGTTCAGCTTTCTGTTTTTCTTTCCAATGAAAAAGGCAGGCTTTTTGACGTAATGGATACACTGGCGGACGCGAAAATAAACATCCGCGCGCTGTCACTTGCGGAAACAGCGGACTTTGGCGTGTTAAGGATGATTGTTAATGATAATGATAAAGCGATGGACGCTCTTAAAAGAAATAACATTGTGGTTAAGACCACGGAAATAATAGCTGTGGAAGTACCTGATCAGCCCGGCGGCCTTGCGGGCGTGCTTGCTGTATTTAAAGAGTCGGGCGTAAATATAGAATACATGTACGCTTTTGTGGAAAAAAAGGGCAATAACGCTTTAATGGTTTTCAGGGTTGATAATATAGACCGCGGTATTGAAGCGCTTACAAACAAAGGAATAAAGATAATAAAGGGAAAAGAAATAAAAGACATATAATTTAAGGAGCACACTTGAAAAAAGTACTTATGTCAGGCGATGAAGCAATAGCGCGCGGCGCTTATGAAGCGGGGGTATCGTGCGGTTTTGGCTATCCCGGAACGCCTTCCACGGAAGTCCTGGAAGCGTTTTCACAATATGATGTTTACGCGGAATGGTCAATTAATGAAAAGGTGGCGCTTGAAGCGGCAACCGGCGCCTCGTTAGGCGGTGTAAGGGCGCTTGTCACAATGAAACACGTGGGGCTTAATGTCGCGCTTGACGCTTTCATGACGCTTGCTTATACCGGCATTAATGGCGGGCTTGTAATAGCCAATGCCGATGACCCGGGCATGCACAGTTCCCAGAATGAACAGGATAACAGGATACTGGGAAAATTCGCTTACGCGCCTGTTATAGAGCCTTCATCATCCGCGGAGGCGCGTGATTTTATGATAAAAGCGTATGAAATGTCCGAACAGTTTGATGTGCCGGTATTATTTCGTTTTACCACAAGGATTGCCCACGCTAAAGGCGTGGTTGAAATTGATGAAGTTTTAAAGCCGGAAAAAGTGAAGAAGCCGCTGTCTGTGCCGTGGGATAAATACGTTATGATGCCGTTGAACGCAAAGAAAAGAAGAGTGGTTTTAATAGACCGTTATAATAAGATGAAACAGTTTGCCGAAATAACGAATTTAAATAAAGAGGAAATGGCGGATACTGACATAGGTTTTATAACTTCAGGCGTCTGCTATGAATATGCCAAAGAGGTTTTTCCGGGAAAGTCAATTTTTAAAATAGGGCTTTTAAACCCGCTTCCTGTAAAGAGGATAAAAGATTTTGTTTCAAAAGTGAAAAAAGTTTACGTTCTTGAAGAAACAGAGCCGTATATAGAAGATTATCTTAAAACGCAGGGGATTTATCTTGAAGGCAAAAGCATATTCCCGCTTATCGGCGAACTTGATCCCGATATTATAAGAAACAGTTTTTATAAAAAAGAACAGCCCAAAACAGCTTCTGCCGTGCCGCCAAGGCCGCCTTCATTATGCGCGGACTGCGGACACAGGGGCGTGTTTAAAGTGTTAAACGAGATGGGGCTTACGGTAATGGGCGATATAGGGTGCTACACGCTCGGCGCGCTTCCGCCTTTTTCGTCCCTGCACACATGTATAGATATGGGCAGCGGATTAAGCCACGCTTACGGCGCGCAGAAAGCCGGCGAATCGCCGGAAAAAGTTGTGGCTGTAATAGGCGATTCCACGTTTATGCATTCGGGTGTTACCGCGATAATCAATCAGGTTTATAACGGTGCTGACACCCTGAATATCATTCTTGATAACAGGACAACCGCCATGACCGGAAGGCAGCCGCATCCCGGAACCGGTAAAAGCATAAAAGGCGCTGACGGCAGCGCCGTGGATTTTGAAAAACTTCTGGCGGCAATAGGCGTTGAACACACAGCTGTAATTGACCCGCTTAAAGTGGCGGACCTGCGGGTTCTGATTAATGATTATATAAAAAGGAAAGGCGTAAAGGTAATTATTGCAAGGCGGCCATGCGCGCTTTTGAAATGAAAAAAACAACTTTTTTTCTTTTAATGTTTTTTTCTCTGTCCGCTGATGTCAATGCTGCTGACCCTGATTTTGGATATTTAAAAAAGACCATGCTTACAGGGTGCGCGCACACTTCCGATAAAGCGAAAGACTGGCAGTGCCTGTCGCCGTTAAGCCAAACGGACAGGTGGCAGTTCAGGATAATGCATAAGGATAATCCGTCGCAGGTATTAAATGTTACTGGTTTAATTGAATATACCAGAAATGAAAACGGGAATAATTATTATTTTTACGGCGTGCCTCTGGAAAATAAAGGCAACCTTGTAAGGTTTGATAAAAACGGCGCTTATATAAAGAACTTAAAATTTCCGGTTTTCAGTATTATTTTTCTTGATGTTGAACTTCAGCCTGAAATTCATTACCTTAAGTTCCCGCCAAAAATAGGGGAGACATGGACGGAAACATCCACCGGCGTCGTGAAATTACTGGGTTTGTTCCCGATAAAAGTACAGAGCAAAACTAAATTTATGCTTGATTCACAGGCAGACGT
>JAKQNO010000109.1 GCA_029565735.1 bacterium | reverse complement strand
GTCCCTGTGTGCCAGTCTTTCGGATGGGAACACGGCGTAATTACAATGGGCGCTTCGCTTGAATCGGAAACAACCGCCGCCACCATAGGGCAGGAAGGAAAAAGGGTTTTTAACATAATGTCAAACCTGGAATTTCTTTCCATTTCAATGGCAAAGTACCTTGAAAACTACCTTGAATTCCCTAAAACCTTAAAGTCAGTCCCGCCTATTTTCGGCGCCAATTATTTTTTAAGGGGCAAGGACGGCAAATGGTTAAACGGAGTAAAAGACAAAAAAGTATGGCTTAAATGGATGGAATTAAAGGCAAACGGGGATGTTGACGGAATACAATCTCCTGTCGGTGTGCTTCCCAGATATGACATACTTAAAAAATTATTTAAAGACCTTTTAAATAAAGAGTACACGCTTGAAAATTACAACGAACAGTTTATGATCCGCGTGCCTGAAAATATTGCCAAGATGGACAGGATTATAGCGGTTTATAAAAACGTGAAAGGGACGCCTGCAAAGGTGTTTGAAGAGCTTGAAGCACAGAAGAAAAGGCTTATGGAATTAAAAGCCGCCAAAGGCGATTACGTCACGCCCGATAAACTTTAATTAATACATAAACAAAAAGGCCGGCAGAAATGCCGGCCTTTTTTATTTGAAATATTTTGATTTTGTTTTGGTAGACGCGGGTCTTTAGCCCGCGGCAGTTTTAGTTAGTTTAGTTTTGTTTTTGTCCTGGTAGGCGCGCCTTTTAAGGCGCGGCAGTTGATTTGATGTTTGTTTCTACTTCCGTCCATCCGTGAATCCGTGCTTCCATCCCTCGGCCTTACAGGGGCCGGGTGTATTTTTTCAGCACGCGCCGTCCCCTAACACTTGCGCTCGTAAACTCGCGCAAGCCCGGGGATTTCCGCTTCGCAGGCTCGCTCCAACTGGGTAGGCAGACAAATTTGAAATCAACAGGTATGTTAATTTATTGGCAGTCGTGAGCCCGCGTTATGTATGTGTATGCCGTCCCCTAACACTTGCGCTCGTAAACTCGCGCAAGCCCGGGGATTTCCGCTTCGCAGGCTCGCTCCAACCGCAGCATTAAACAGCCCCTGCCGCAAATATACTATGCTTGCGCGGCGCATCCTGAAAAAACACACCCAACCCCTGTAGGTGTTATTCAGATTTTCTAATTTCTAATCTCAATGTTTAGCGTTACTTCCGTCCCTCGGCTTTACCTGGGTTTGTTGTGTGCAGTGGTAGGCGCGTCCTTTTAGGGCGCGGCAGTTGATTTGATGTTTGTTTTTACTTCCGTCCCTCTGTCCCTCTGTGCATCCGTCCCTCTTATTCTAAAAAACCTTGAATTTCTTTACCTTTTTTATAAACAAATCCCAGTGGTCCTGAAAATCCCAGTAAGTGCCGCCAAAAAATGTGGTGCCTTCTTTGATGCTGGTGCGGAAATCTTCAACAGTTTTTCCTTTAAAAAGGGTGTAAGCGTCGCCAACGCCTTCAAAGGAATGGCTGTCAGAGCCGCCTGTAACAGGAAGTTTCCAGAATTCCTTGTTAATTTTTGCGGCCTTGCCGTCTGTTATTTTTCCGGCAATCGCGGGGTTTAAAAGTTCAACAGCGTCAAAATAAACAAGCGGGTCCTTATGGTCAATTACGGTTTTAAAGGCCTGTTCTCCCACGGACGTTGTAAGCCAGCTTAAAGGGTGGGGGACAACAACAATACCGCCCTGGCCGTGGATTGATTTAATTGTGTCTATCAGCGAAGTGTACCTTCTTATCCTTTTTTTCATAAAAAGCCCTATAAGGTGGCCCTTTAAAGTGCTTACTTCCTCGCCTACTATTACCTGTACCCTGTAATTTTTTTTAAGTGCATATTCCTGCGCCGCAATGCCGCCTTTTATCTGGTCGTGGTCGGTCACGCCTATTATGGAAAGGTCTGTGTGGTGTTCCACATAATCCACAACTTTTTCAGGGGTGTTAACCGCGTCGCTTGCCGTGGTGTGAAGGTGGGTGTCTGCTTTGCTGTAACCTGTAAGGTGTTCCTGTTTTATGAATTCCATGTGTTTGTCAACCGCGTAGCCGTGAGGCGGGTGCTGCGTTAAAAATGTGTTTTTCTTTTTTGACATTTAATCTCCTTTTTATTATAAGCGGTTCTGTTTTATTTCCAGAACCTGCGGAACATATACCACTGTTCCGGATGGGCGGATACAAGTTTTTCCGCGTGCTTCATTATTTCCTGCGTTATTGACTGCAGGTCGGAGTTTGCATCGCCGGTTACATTATACTCTATAATTTCTCCCGGGTTGCCGTAAAACTTTTCACCTTCCCTTACAACGCATCCAAGCATTAAAGCCGCGCCTGTTTTTAAGGCAAGCCTTGCTGCAAAAGAAGCCACAAAAGTTTTTCTTCCAAAAAATTGAACTTCAACGGCGCCTTTTTCTGAAGGCAAAACAGGCCTGTCCACAAGCACGTTTAATATTCCGTTGTTTTCCAGGCAGCGGTAGGCGTCCTTTAAATTTTTGTTGGGCAGCACGATATTAATGCCGTATTTGCCGCGTGTTTCCTGTATAAATTTTGAATAGCCTCCGCCCAGGTCATCGGCAACGGCCCAGACATTGCCGTAATGCGATGAAATTGTAAGCCCGGCAATGTCCCAGTTTGAAAAATGAAGGGTGCACATTATCACGCCTTTTTCTTTTTTTAAAGCCTCATCCAGCTTTTCTTTTCCCCTTATGTCAGGAATCAAACCTTTTTTCACCATTTTATTCAAATACAAAAATTCCACGTTAAACATGGCGTAATTTTTTAAATTGGCGTCAATTATTCCCTTAAGTTCATCCGCAGACGGCGCGCTGCCGGTTTTTTTTGAAAGCACAATACCGTAATTTTCTTTTACGTTATTGTATTTTTCTTTCCAGAAGAAAAATATGATTTTGGTAATGTAATATGAAATAGCGTAAAGTATTTTTATGGGTATAAGCGTTATTAACGATGTAAAAAAGACAAGTATGTAATACATCACACGGACACCTTTTTAGGACAACGGTTTTTTTCCCATATTGTTTTATAAAATTCCAGGTTTCTTTTGGCTATTTCCGGCCACGCGTGGCGTTTGGCTTTTATCCTTCCGCGGGCGCCAAGTTCAAGCATAACGGGTTTTTTTGTTATAAGAAGCTCCAGCTTCTGGGAAAGGTCATGGACATCGCGCGGCCTGGCAAGCAGGCCGTCGTCCATGTTTGAAACCACATCATTGTATCCGCTTATGTTAAACGCCACGACAGGCACGCCGGCTGCCATTGCTTCCAGCAGCACAATGCCGAAACTTTCGCCAAAAAGCGCGGGAGAGCAGTATATCTGCGCTGTCCTGTAATATTTAGGCAGGTCTTCGGTTGAAACAAACCCTTCAAAAAAAATATCTTTTATCGCGTGTTTTTTTATGTATTTCTGAAGCTGCGGCATTAAAGGGCCGCGCCCGACGACAATAAGCCTTATGTTAGAATGTGTTTTTTTAAGTTTTTCATACGCTTTTATAAGGTAAATAAGGCCCTTTCTTTTTTCTATCCTGCCCGTAAAAAGGATGTTAATCATGGAATCGTTAAATTTTTCTATTTTATCGCCCGCGGGGGCAAAACGCGATGTTGAAACGCCGTTTGGTATTATCTCTATTTCAGTACCGTCAAAATACCTGGATATGCTGCTTTTTGCCGAAGGGGAGACCGCTATTTTCCCGTGAATTTTTTTCCATAAAGGCGAAAGGAATATTTTTCCCGCCCTGTAATAAATGTTAGAAGTGAAATTGGCGTGAAAAGTGGCTATGTTAACGGCGCCGGAATGTTTGATAATCTCATGCGATAAAAAAGGGACAAACGGCTCCTGAAAATGTATTATGTCAAAGTTATTTTCATCCAGCGCTTTTTTAATTTCTGTTTTATCGCGCATAAGGATAATTCTGCCCGTGGAACCGTTTACGGTTATCGGGTACCCGCGGCCTATCCTTATAACGTCTTCTTCGTCCTGCGATACGCCGTCATTAAAACGCGATGTGATTACTTTTACGTCATATCCCAGCTTCTGGTATTCTTTTTTCAGGTGGTAGACGTATTCCTGAACCCCGCCGTAAAGCGGGTAATAATAAGGCGTGACTATGGCAATTTTTTTAAAAGTATCGGGCATATGTTCTCTTTTTGTAATATTTTTAACAGCGGTTTATTATAAATAAAATAAATATTTATGTATAGGTTTTGTTTTTAAGCATCCAAGTGTCAAAGCCTCTGATATTATTCCAGCCATACCTTCTGCAGCATGCACCACTGCGACGGGTCCTGTTTTAAAACAGCTTCAAATTTTGAAACAAGTTCTCCTGTAATTTTTTCCTCGTTTTCAGGGGTTCTTGCCAGTTTTTCGTTGTTTATCAGGGTATTATCCCAAAACACAGAGTATTTTAAAGGATTGTCAGGGAGGCGTTTAAATACTCCAAAAAGTATCGGAGCCCCTGACATAAGCGAAAGTTTGGCCGGCCCTGACGGGATATAAGCTTTTTTTCCGAAGAACAGGGGATTAAAACCTGTTTTTTCAAGGTCCCTGTCAGATACAAGCACAAGTATGCCGCCTGATTTTAAAACCCTTAACATAGCCTTAACATCCGTGGATTTTATGACGTTCATGCCCCAGCTGCTTCTTGTTTCCGTGAACCATTTGTAGGCGCCGCCTGACAGCTCTTCCACAACCACCGTGACTTTACCGGGGAAAAAGTAAGACAGTATGGCTCCGCCTAAGTCCCAGTTGCCATAGTGCATTGTGGTTACTATCATGGGCGCGCCTTTATCAAGATTCTGTTTAACGGACGCCGCAAGCGGTTCAAAAGATTTCATGTCAAAACTTTCCGCAAGTTTCTTTTTGTCTTTAAAAAGGTCAAAGTAATACATGGCGTAATTCCGGTAATTCTGCCAAAGAGTTTTACTGTCAGGATTTTTTCCGGTTATGCGGCTTAAATTTTGTTTAAGCGTCTCTTTTCTGGGGCCTCCTGCCAGAAAAGCAAAATAAGCTATAAGGCTGAAAAAAAAATATCCCGCTTTACGCGGGATATTTTTTAACAGCATGCCTGTAAATTTAAGCAGGCGGTACATTTATTTCTTCTTTGAAGATTTTTTTACCGCTTTTTTCGCGGATTTCTTTACTGATGTCTGTTTGCTGTCCACAAATTTCTGGACCATCTGTTTTGCTATGTTGTCGTCGTACTGAACAGGGGGCGTCTTCATGAAGTAAGCCGAAGGCCCTTCAAGGATTCCGCCTATCTTTTTATCAAGCGCTATTTTGGCGCAGCGCACCGCGTCAATAATAACGCCGGCGCTGTTGGGCGAATCCCAGACTTCCAGCTTTAATTCAAGGTTCAAAGGGACGCCGCCGAAGTTTTCGCCTTCCATCCTTATGTGGCACCATTTGCGGTCCTTAAGCCATGGGATGTGGTCAGAAGGCCCCACGTGCACGTCTTCTTTGCTGTCAATGTCGTTCTGCATTGCTGACAAAACAGCATTTGTTTTTGAAATCTTTTTTGAATACAGGCGTTCGCGTTCAAGCATGTTTTTAAAGTCCATGTTGCCGCCAAAGTTAATCTGATAGGTGCGCAGTATGTTTACGCCCCTGTCGCCGAAAAGCTGGGTTAAAACCCTGTGAACTATCGTGGCGCCGACCTGTGATTTGATGTCATCGCCGATAATAGGAATTCCGGCTTTCTTGAATTTCTCGGCCCATTCCGGCTTTGAAGCGATGAAAACCGGGATGGCATTTACAAACGCGCATTTTGCCTCAAGCGCGCAGTTGGCATAATACTGTACAGCTTCTTCGGACCCTACAGGCATGTAGCTTACAAGCACGTCCACTTTCTTTTCCTTTAATACCTTTGCCACATCCACCGGAATTTCGTCTGATTCTGTAACAACTTCCCTGTAATACTTGCCAAGGCCGTCCAGTGTCGGGCCCCTCATGCATTTCACACCGGTCTTTTTCATCTTAGCGAATTCAATGGTGTTGTTGGGAAGGGCTTCCAGCGCGTCCTTTACGTCTTTGCCGACCTTATTGCTGTCCACGTCAAAAGCCGCGACAAGTTCAATGTCGCGCACCCTGTATCCCCCAAGGTTGGCGTTCATAAGTCCGGGGATAAACGTGCTGTCCTGTACATCCCTGTAAAACTCCAGCCCCTGCATAAGGGACCAGGCGCAGTTGCCTAAACCTGCAATTGCCATTCTGATCTTTGCCATCTTTCTCCTCCTGAAATTTCTATGAATTTAAATATGTTTTGCCTGTTCGTTGACAAGCAAAAACCGCTGAATAACCGTTACTATGGATAAAACAGCCATAATCCACAGCGCCGGGACCGCCTGATTAATTAAAAGCCCAAGTAAAATTACAACCATACGCTCCGGGCGCGTAAAAATTCCGCCGGAACAGTCTATTTTCAGCCCGCCCGCGCGCGCCCGTAAATAGCTTACAAGGAAAGATGAAAACACGACAACATAACATAAAATCACAGCTGTTTTATCCGGCACTTCAAGGTTCAGATAATACATTAGAAGAGCCAGGTAAAGGGCGCCTTCTGATATCCTGTCGGTCACGGAATCAAGAAATCCGCCGAATTTTGATTTCTGGTTGGTATATCTGGCAAGGGAGCCGTCTATCATGTCAAAAATGCTGGCAAATATAATAACCAAAGCGCCCCATACAAAAAATCCCTTATATATAAGGAAAGCACCTGCTAAATTAATAATAAGCCCAACCCAGGTGATAAAATTGGGTGTAATATGCAATTTATTTAAAAGTACAAGTAAAGGCACCATTGCATTTTCAAAGAACTTTTTCAGGCCGTCCCTGGCTGCTTTGTATCCCATTGTTATAAATTCTCCCTTTTTAGTAAAACAGTAAATATATATCACTTTTAAAGGGGGATGTCAAGGGGAACGGAGGCTGGGCAGCTGGGCAGCTGGGCAGCTTAGTAACATGGTTTGGTATTGGTAGGCGCGGGCTTTAGCCCGGGGCAGTTGATTTTTTTTCATTTCGTTTTGGTAAACATCTACACCTAAACCTGAATCAACTGCCGCACCTTAAAAGGTACGCCTACCAGATCCAAACCGATCTTCCGGACTTTCGTCTTTGCCCAGCTGCTTAGCCGCCCAGCCGCGTCTTTACAGCCATTCCTTCCGTCCTTCTGTGCATCCGTCCCTCCAGTTTTACAGGGGTTGGGTATATTTTTTCAGTACGCGCCGCAAATTGGTAATCTTGTATTCAAATAAACTTGAAATCATCACTTAGATTAACGTCATTGGCAATCGGGAGCTCGTGTCATATACGAATATGCCGGCGCGGAATTTAACCGCCTTTGCCAAATACATAGTATATTAGAGCGGCGCATACTGAAAAAATACACCCAACCCCTGTATTGTTTCTGTTCTTCCAATTTTCGAATCTCGAATTTTCGATATATGTTTTTACTTCCGTCCCTCTGACCCTCCGACCATCTGTACATCTGTCTTTAAATATCTTGCTTTTTTCCTCTTTTGGCATATAATTTAAAACATCTTTTAATTTAATGGAGGAAAAAACATGCCACCCGGTGCGACAATTTTTGGTATAGAAACCACAGAATTCATATTTTGGGCGCTTTTCGTGCTTCTTACAATAGGGGAAATACTTGTTGTCTTTGTTTTTAAACTTCCAAAAGAAAACGTGGTGCGCGACTGGGTTGAACCGGCGTTTGAAGCCATAATAATAGCAATTGTAATCCGCACCCTTTTTATCCAGGCTTTCCGCATACCCTCCTCCTCCATGGAGGATAATTTACTGATAGGCGACCATATCATTGCCAATAAATTCGTTTACGGAACGTACCTGCCGTGGAAGGACGACACCACAGCCAGATTTGCCGACCCCAAAAGGGGCGAAGTTATAATTTTCAGGTATCCGGAAGACCCCCGTTTTATGTTCATAAAAAGGTGCATGGGGCTGCCCGGCGATACCATAGAGATGAAAGATAAAGTCCTGTACATTAACGGCAAAAAGATGGAAGAAAACTACGTGTATCACAAGGACATGAAAATATTTCCGGGGTTTATGTCGCCGCGCGACAGCTTTGGCCCTGTCACTGTACCGCCGGACAGCTACTTTATGATGGGCGACAACAGGGACAACTCTTCAGACAGCAGGTTCTGGGGATTCCTGCCGCGCAAGAACATACGCGGAAAAGCGTGGATAGTTTACTGGCCGCCCACAAGGTGGAAAGCAATTAAACATCTTAAACTTGATGAACAGGCAAAAACGGCTGAAACAGCCGCACCGGCACCCGCGGTTAAATAATCAGCCGCGTAAAAGCCTGAAATCATGAACAATAACACCGGGCTGTATGTCCACATACCATTCTGCGTTCAAAAATGCGGCTACTGCGATTTTTATTCCTGCGACGATAAATTCTACATTATTGACGATTACACAGAAGCGGTTATAAAAGAATTAAAATATTACAAAAACAAATATGAAATTGAATTTTCCACGCTTTTTATCGGCGGCGGCACGCCCACTGTGCTTACCGAAAAACAGCTGGACGCGCTTTTTACCGGAATATACTCCCTTTATCCAAAAAAGAACTTTAAGGAAATAACCATAGAGGCAAACCCTGAAACCATAACAGAAAAAACCGCAAAGGTGCTTGCCGCAAACGTCAACAGGGTAAGCATGGGCGCGCAGAGTTTTGATGATAATATTTTAAAAACGCTTGGCCGCGTGCACAACTCTGATAAAATAAAAGAAGCTTTTGCCATACTGCGCGGGAATAATATAAATAATATCAATCTTGACCTTATGTACGGCATTCCGGGGCAGAATGTATCAATGGTAATATCCGACATTGAAGAGGCGTCATCAATGGGAGCGGAGCATATTTCGTTTTATATGTTCACGCCGTATCCGGAAACTCCCACGGGAAAATTAATTGAAAGCGGCGGCTTAAAAATGCCGTCTGACGATGACATAACCGATATGTTCATAACAGGCGCGGGTTTTCTGGAAGGCAATGATTACATGCAGTATGAAATAGCCAATTTCTGCAAACCCGGAAAAGAATGCGTTCATAACCTTAATTACTGGGATTCAGGTAAATATATCGGAATCGGCGCGGCTGCCGCGTCTTATTTTGACGGGCTAAGGTACGTGAATTTAAAAAATATTGAAAATTACATAAAACAGTTGAAAAAGAATGACGACCCGGCGGAGACAAGCGAAAAAATAACGCCGGATATGGAATTGAAAGAATTTATAATGCTTAAATTAAGGACCGTGCAGGGGATAAACAAAGCGGATTTTAGGGAAAGATTTGGTTATGATTTTGACGGGCGGTTTGGTAAAATTATTGAAAGGCCGCTTAAAGGCGGGCTTTTGACAGACAGCGCGGATGCCATAGCGCTTACAAGAAAAGGCATGCTGGTTTCCAATACCGTAATTGCCCTGTTTTTTTAGTTAAAGTTTAAAGGAGCCCAAAGTTGGACGAAAAAGAAACGGTGCTTGCAAAGTGCAAAAGCGCCAAAAAAGCTTCCAGAGAGCTTGTAAAGTTCAGCACAGCCGATAAAAACCGCGCGCTGTCCATGATAGCTGACGGCCTGGATAAAAACCGCGCCGCTATTAAAGAGCAGAACAATATTGATTTGGCCAACGGCAAAACAAAAGGGCTGTCAGAAGCTTTTCTTGACAGGCTTGCCTTAAATGACAAAAGAATAGATGAAATGATAAAAGCGTTAAATGACGTGATTAAGCTTCCTGACCCTGTGGGCGAAATAACATCAACAGAGATAAGGCCCAACGGCTTAAAGATACAAAAAATAAGAATGCCTCTTGGCGTCATAGGGATAATTTTTGAATCCCGCCCCAATGTCTGCGTGGAAGCGGCGTCCTTAACCCTAAAATCCGGCAACGCGGTTATCTTAAAGGGCGGCTCTGATGCCATTAATTCAAATATATGCCTGACAGGAATAATTAAAGAAGGTATTAATAAAGCCGGCCTTCCCGAAGGCGCGGTTGAAGTGATAGAATCCACAGGCAGGGAAGCCGCGGCGCATCTTGTAAAGATGAAAGATTATATTGACGTGATAATACCCCGCGGCGGCTACGGGCTTATTAAGTTCATAGAGGAAAATTCGCTTATACCCGTTATCAGGCATGACGCGGGAATATGCCACACTTACGTTGATGAATCGGCCGATATTGATATGGCGGTAAAGGTGTGTTTTAACGCCAAAGTGCAAAGGCCAAGCACATGCAATGCAATGGAAACGCTGCTTGTAAATTCAAAGATAGCGGATAAGTTTCTGCCTTTAATGGACGCGGAGTATGTAAAGGCAAAAGTGGAGCTGCGCGGCGATGAAAGGACAAGGGACATCTTAAAGAACATAAAGGAAGCCACGGAGCACGACTGGATAACCGAATATAATGATTTGATACTTTCTATTAAAATAGTGGACACTATTGATGAAGCAATAGAGCATATCAACACATACGGCTCGCACCATTCTGACGCTATAATAACGCGGGATAAAGAAGCTTCTGCGCGTTTTTTAAATGAAGTGGATTCAGCCGCGGTATACGTGAACGCTTCCACAAGGTTCACGGACGGAAACGAATTCGGGCTTGGCGCGGAAATGGGAATTTCCAACCAGAAACTGCACGTAAGGGGGCCTTTGGCGCTTTTGGGGCTTACGTCGGAAAAATATATAATCACGGGCAGCGGTCAGATACGTGGATAAGGCAAAAAAAGTCGGTATTTTTGGCGGCACGTTTAATCCGCCGCACATCGGACACTACCTGCTTGCCAAAGACGTAAAAAAACAGTTTAACCTGGACAAAATATTTTTTGTGCCTTCATACCTTCCGCCGCACAAGGACCACGCGGGTATTATTGATTCCGGTCACAGGGAAAAAATGACCCAGCTTTTAATTTCCGGTGATCCGGATTTTATGATTTCCGAATACGAAATTAAAAAACAGGGCATATCATATTCAATAAACACGGTTAAATATTTTATGACGGAATTTCCGGGCAAGGAATTCTTTTTTATAACGGGTTCCGACGCGTTTTATTTCATTGAAACATGGAAAGAATATAAGGAACTTATAAAACTCATTAAATTTATCATCTTTGAACGCGCTGATTTTTCAAAAGAAAAGGTTGTAAAAAAACACCCTTTTGCGGCGCAGATGCTTTGGGCAAAAACGCATCTTATAGACCTTTCCGCTTCTGAATTAAGGGCGCGCATCAGGTTTGGCGCAAATATACAGGAAGAAGTTGGCGGGGCTGTTTGGGAATATATTGATAAGAATAAGCTTTACAGGCAGGAAGCGTAAGTTAAATAAAACCGGAGGCAGGATGAAAAGGATTATATTTATCATATCGCTTATTCTTGCCGTTATTCCGTTTTGTTGCGCGGCAGAACAGCAGGAACCGGTACTGGAACACATAATATTTAAAGATTATCCTGCCATGGGCGGGGCAATAACTGAAAATCCTTTAAAAACAACTTTAATTTTGGGCGGTATTGCCGGGACAACCGCGCTGCTTATAAATAATGACCTTTGGTTAAGCAAAGGAATAAGCAAATATCACGATAAAACAAAAGACACAATATTTGACATAGCAAATTATGGCGGCGACGGGCTTTCCATAATGGCCGCGGCTGCGGTTTTTTACGCGCTGGACAGCCCGCGTGAAAAAGAATTTGGCGCCAAACTTCTTGAAGGGCTGGCAGTATCCGGGCTTACCGGATATGTTGTAAAAACACTTGCGGGAAGGGAAAGGCCTTCGCAGACAGAAAATCAGTTCAGCTTCTGGCATGTTTCATTTTCGGATATGTCATTTCCTTCAGGCCATACATCCACCGCTTTTATGTGGGCGACAATGGTGCCGGAACATTACGGAAGATGGCTTTATTTTATAACGTATCCGGCCGCGGCAACGGTTGCGGCCGCGCGCGTTTACAAGCAGAAGCACTGGGTGTCTGACACATTCGCGGGCGCCGCGCTTGGAATTTTTTCCGCTTTTGTCGTGGATGAACTGCATGACAGGCTTAACGCGGAAATAGCTGTTGAACACGGTTATGGGATTAATTACATGACTATGAAGTACAGGTTTTAAATAATGTTTTTACAGGGCGGAAAATGAAAAAAATTCTGTTAACGCTTGCCGCTGTTATTTTAACGATTCCTTATTTTTGCGCGGCAGAGGAAAAAAAATCAGGCGATTTTGTAACGCTTACCGACGTTCCTTCCACCCTTGTATACCCAAGTTTCTGGCACACGCCGTTTGGAGTGCACAGAGGCACCCCTTTCTGGCTTAAGGTTTTTCTTGGCAACAAAACTTATTTTTCAGACCCGCAGGACACTGCGTGCACAAAAATGCTTGCGGATTACGGCGGGATAAACCCCGGCAAGGACGACTGGCAGCTTTCGGCGTTCGGGGTTAATTCAGGGCGCGGGGAGATAATTTACAACGTATCAATGAGCGGCCTTGCGGTATTTGGCAACTCCGGCGCGGGCGAAGGCGAATTCAACAGGCCCACCGGCATTTCGTGCAATGAATACGGCGATGTGTATGTGGCTGACACCGGCAATAACAGGATAGTAAGGCTTTATTACAAGGACGGAAAATTAAGGTTTATCAGGAATATCGGAAAAGCCGGCTCCGGCGACGGGGAATTCAACAGGCCGCTGTATGTGGAAATGGATTCTTCGGGCAAGCTTTACGTGTCTGACAACGGCAATAACAGGATACAGGTGTTTTCCAAGTCAGGCGGATTTTTGTATTCAATAGACCAGACAAAAGGCATATCCAACCCGCGCGGCATATGCGTGGTTGACGAGAACCAGAGATACCTTGGATACAAGCAGAACTGCATATACGTGATAGACGGCTATTTTAACAGGCTGCAGAAATTTGATTTAAACGGGAACATAGTGCGCGGCGTAAGGGTGGATGAAAAACTTGGAAGAAAGGTTGTCCTGACCACGCTTGACTATGACTATTACGGAAATTTATACCTTGTGGATTATTTTAATTCGCAGGTGCATAAATTTTCGCCTGACCTTGCGTATATCACATCTTACGGCTCTTACGGCACGGACGATTATAAATTTGAAAAGCCCACGGGCATTTCCATATACAGGCATTACGGGCAGGTGATAGTGTCAGATAAAGAATCCGCGCAGTACTTCTGGATAGGCAGCGACGTGACAAATTTCCGCGTGGCAAGGATACAGGCGGTGCCGCCGGTAAACGCCCTGCAGTTTGATTTTTTTCTGACGGAGAAAAGTTTTGTGACGATGGAAATAGAGCTTGATAAGGACAAGAAAATAACGGTCTGCAAAAACATACAGCTGGAACAGGGTGAAAATTCCATTTCCTGGGAAATCCCCCCGGAATACGTCCCGCTTATCCTGCCGGGTCAGAAGTACACCACAAATGTAAGGGTTATGGCCACGTACTCCTCCTACCCGCATATTGAAAAGGTGGCAAAAGCGGAGTTTGTTTATTAATTTCATATTTAATTATGATTTGATGTAATATAAAAATTTGCAGGGGAAATTTAAGGTTTGTTTTAAGGGAGATATTTTGCATCTAAACGGGAGAATAAAAAACACCATGGATGATAATAAATTTGTTAATAGATTATGCTTAATATTTCAAAAATTGGGGTATAAGAAAAATAGAAATATGTTTATTAAGTATTTACTCAATGGAGTAATTACTTTTTTTTTGAATATATCGAAAAAAGATTGCTCTGCAAGTATAAAGATAGGAATGAACTGTTTAAAAGACTTTAAGAGAACAGATATTTATGTAAAGAAATTTGATATTTGGTTTCAAATAGGCGAGGATGTTTGTAAATATTTTGAATACGAAGAATTAATTAATGAGTTAATATTGAAATATGATAATAATAATTTTATTATAGTCGAAGAATATATAAAAAACACAGATGCAAATATGATTAGATTTATTGAAAATAAAATATTATTGAAGAATGCTATTGAAGAAGGGCGTTTTGATGGTGTCAATATATCTAAACGTTTGATGATACGTCTGGGAGTTAACAATAAGAAAAATCCTTTTGTTGATTTTAATGAATTTGTCAGTATTTGTATGAAAAAAATGAATGTGTTCCTGAAAAATAACTCTTATAATTATTTATATAAGCAGAAAAAATACTTTAACTTTGAGATATACTTTACCAACAATCAATCGAGAATACTAAAGATTGAGTATGACGAAGAAAGCAAGAGGTTAGATATGATAATAATTAAATCTAAATTTGGAAAATTTCCAGTTGGTTCAAATGATAATGTTAAATGGTTTAGTTGGAATGTATATCAGGAATATAAAAAAAATTATGAATTTTTAAAAAACGGAAGAATGTTTCGTTTAAGAAAAAAGCAACTTGTCTTATGGTTAAATGAATTAATAACTTCTATTATGGATGAAATTGCATTTTTTAATAAAGAGGATGCATATGTATGGAAGAAAATAGAAAGAAAAACGCTTAAGAACAGAGAGGATAACGATATTAGATTTTTATTTTAGTTAATTATTTATATAAAAAAAGTACTTGGTGCCGGACTTTAAAAGTAGAAAATAGAACCACATTTTTTTTTGATTTAGAGGAACAAAAACAGAAAAGTTAATTATTATCCGGGCGAGATAGGGCAGATAAGAAAAATTACAGATTGACCGAAGCGGAAAAAGCGGGAAAGACCCGCGTATGCCAAACCTAAACAGCCCCTTTAACCTTCCGCTCTTCCTTCCGTCCATCTGTGCATCCGTCCCTCTGTCCCTCGGGTTCTTACCTCCGACCCTCCGACCATCTGACCTTCCGTCCCTCGTGTCTTAACGTTATTGACTTTCCGTCGCATAATCTGTATAATTGTCCAAAGCATTTTTTGCTTATTTTTGACTTTGTATTTATGTTAATTGGTGTAAATACAGGGAAAAATTATATTCCAGAACAGTTTGGAGGGATAATTTTAAATGGCTGAAGTATCAATAAAGGAAAACGAAAGCTTAGACGACGCAATGAAGCGCTTTAAGAAAAAAGTGCAGGATGCCGGCATTCTTCAGGAAATGAAGAAAAGGGAGTATTACGAACCCCCGTCAGTAAGAAAAAAACAGAAGATGTGGGCCGCCAGCAAAAAACGCAAGAAAAAAAGGCCTATAAAGAAATGAGCTTAAACGAAAAACTGGCACAGGATTTAAAAGAGGCCATGAAGGCGAAAGATGAAACCAAAACCGCGGTCATAAGGCAGATTAAGACCGCTGTCATGAACGCGGAAATAAAGTCAAAAAAAGAGATGACGGATGACGACATCGTCTCCGTCATCTTCTCTTTATCCAAAGCCCACAACGAATCCATTGAAAGCTTCACAAAGGGCAACAGGCCCGAACTTGCGGAAAAAGAAAAACAGGAACTTGAAATCATAATGTCATACCTTCCCAAACAGTTAACGGATGATGAATTAAGGGAAATTGTCAAAGAGACAATCGCGGCGGTAAACGCGCAGTCAGCCAAAGAAATGGGAAAAGTGATGGGAGCCGTAATGCCAAAGGTAAAAGGCAGGGCAGACGGCACAAAAATAGGTGTTATTGTCAAAGAGTTCCTTAAATAAATTGAAGTTAAGAAAAATCAAAGCTGATTTTTACCTTCAGAATTCTGTAAGCGCGGCCAAAGCGCTTCTTGGAAAATATCTGGTGCGCAGGCAGGGAGCATCTGTTATGGCCGCGAAAATAGTGGAAACCGAAGCCTACAGGGGGAAGAATGATCCCGGAAGCCACGCGTTTGTAAAACGGACACCCAGAAACGAAGTCATGTTCGGGCCGCCGGGGCGCGCTTACGTTTACTTCTGCTACGGAAACCACTACCTTTTTAACATAGTCACGGAACCTGAAGGCACGGCAGGCGCCGTCCTTATAAGGGCTGTTGAACCCGTGGCGGGAATTAAAAGGATGAAAAAAAACAGGGGTGCGGAGGGTATAAACATTACCAACGGGCCGGCCAAGTTTACTCAGGCAATGGCCATTGGCAGGGAGCAGAACCGGACAGACCTGACAAAAAATGAAATATACGTCTGTGATGGGCAAAAGGAAAAGTTTGGCATCGTGTCCAAAAGCAGGATAGGGATAAAGACAGGCCTTGATTTAAAGTGGAGATTTTACATAAAGGGAAACAGCTACGTTTCAAAACCATAACGCGGAGGCACTTATGAAACTTACCGAAATATACAAAACAGCCGTTGAAACAGGAATAAAAAACGACCCGCGCGGCGCCGCGGCTGTAAACGCCATCCTTAAGGAAAAAGCAAAAAAATACTCTGAAATGTCCCCAAAACAGAAAAAAAATTATGACATGGAAAAATTATCCAACCCTTATTCCGATTCCAGGATACTTCACGACGCGGGCAATGACATAAAAACCGTGATTGTGGGGATAGACATGGAAGTGCCGGAACTGCTTATGGCTGACAGGCTTAATGAAAAAGGTATGAAAATAGACGCTGTAATCGCCCACCACCCCGAAGGGTGCGCCATGGTTAATTTTTATGAAGTGATGTCCATGCAGGCGGATATTTTTAACAGCTTTGGCGTCAATATAGCGGCTTCTGAAGCGCTTCTGGACAAAAGAAAAAAAGAAGTGGGGGAGCGGGTAAGCGCGGGCAATCATTACAGGGTGCAGGACGCGGCAAAACTTTTGAATATTTCCATGATGAACATGCATACGCCGGCTGATAACAGCGTTGTAAAACACCTGCAGAAAAGGTTTGATTCCGAAAAACCAAAAAAAGTATCTGACATCATAGATATGCTTATGGAAGAACCCGAATACAGCGCTTACGCGAAAAGGGGCAACGGCCCGGAAATACTTGTAGGCAATAAAGAACGCTCTGTAAAAAAAGTCATGGTGGATATGACGGGCGGCACCGAAGGGCCCAAAGAAATTTATGAAAAGGTGGCGTCAGCGGGCGTTGACACAATAGTGGGCATGCATTTTTCCGCGGACCATAAAAAAGAACTTGAAAAAGCAAACTTAAACGTTGTTATAGCCGGGCATATTTCATCTGACGTGCTTGGAATGAACATAGTTCTGGATGCCATAGAAAAGAAATGCGGAAAACTTAATGTAATTGAATCATCCGGCTTTTTAAGGTTTAAGCGCGGGTGAAAATAGTAATAGACGCGGACGCGCAGCCGTGCAGAAAAGAAATTATTAATCTGGCTAAAGCGCGCGGCATAAAAGCGGTATCGGTAATGAGTTACGCGCACCACACGGCAAAAGAGGACGGCGAAGAAATAATAAACGTTGAAAGCGAACCACAGGCCGCTGACATAAAGATAATGAACATAGCGCAGCCGGGCGACATAGCAATAACGCAGGACAGCGCGCTGGCGTACGTGCTGCAGGGCAAAGGCGTAATTACGATAAACAGCCGCGGTTATCTGCTTGATTCGGACACGGCGCGCGGCGCCATGGAAGCCGCGTCAAAGGCCAAGAAATCGCGCAGAAAGAAAACAGGAAAAATAAGAATTAAAGGCCCGCATGCTTTTACGGATGAGGATAAAAACAGGCTTTTAACCGCTGTGGAAAAGGCAATAACGGGTTCACACATATGATACCGCCCGAAAAGATAGAGGATATAAAAAGCGCAAGCGACATAGTTGAAGTGCTTTCCGAATATCTGGAACTTAAGAAGTCGGGGAGCAATTTTAAGGCAAGGTGCCCTTTTCACGGCGAAAAGACCGCTTCGTTTATGGTCAGCCCTGACAAGCAGATATTTCACTGCTTTGGCTGCGGCGCGGGCGGAAATGTTTTTACGTTCATTCAAAAACAGGAGAACCTGAATTTTGTGGAAGCGGTAAGGCTTCTTGCAAGGCGCTCCGGCATACAGATAGAAGAGCAGCAGTACACTGGCGGCAAGTTTGACGAAAAAGAAAAAATTATCGCCATAAACAAAGCCGCGCTGGAATATTTCCGGGAAAACCTGAAAAAAAATACCGCGGCAATGGATTATATAATAAAACGCGGCATCACGCAGGAAACCGTGGATGAATTTATGCTTGGCTACGCGCCTTCCGGTTCCGGGCTTTTTACCCTTTTAAAATCAAAAGGGTATTCAGAAGAACTGATATATAAAGCCTGGATATGCAAAAAAGGCGACAGCGGCTCCGGTTATGACGTGTTCAGGAACAGGATTATATTCCCGATACTTAACGTTTACAACGACCCGGTGGCTTTCGGCGCAAGGGTGCTTGATGATTCGCTGCCAAAATACATAAATTCGGCGGAGACGCCTGCTTATTCAAAAGGAAAGAACTTATACAACTTAAACAACGCAAGGAAGCACGCGGCGGAATCAATAAACATAACCGAAGGTTACATGGACACAATTGCCATGTACAGCGCGGGATTTAAAAATACGGCCGCGTCTTTAGGCACGGCTTTGACGCCGGACCAGGCAAGGCTTTTAAAAAGATACACTCAGAAAGCGTACCTTATCTATGACATGGATGATGCCGGCAAAGCCGGAGCGGTGCGCGGAGGCGACAATCTTTTTGAAGCCGGAATAGACGCAGGCGTTGTAAGTTTTGAAGGCGCGAAAGACCCTGATGAATTCATTAAAAAGTTCGGCGCTGAAGAATTTAAAAAAAGAATTTCTTCGGCTGTCCCGTTTTTTGAATTCAGGGCGCAGCGCCTGGCGCAAGAGGGCGACATAAAAAATCCTTATTATAAGGAAAAGGCCGCAAGGGAGATTGCCTCCCTTATTGCGAAAGCCGAAAGCCCGGTTGTCAGGCGCGAATGTATTAAAAAGGTCTCTTTGCTTTTTGACATTCCGGAAGGTATAATTGAACAATATGTTTCCGGAAAGGAAAAACAGCCGGAACTGACACCGGCGCCGGAGGTAAAGAAACCGGCGGGAATGAAAGAGAAAGGAAGGGAATCGGCGGAGCGGCTTATAGCTGTTTACGCGCTTTGCGCCTTTGAGCGCGACGACAGGGATGTCCTTTTAAGGCACCTGACAAACAAGCGCGAACTGCTTGGCATTTCTCACGCGGATTTTCTGTCCGCTCTTTATTCCGGCGTTTTAAAAAAGACGGAAGAACTGTATTCTTCCGGAGAGAAAAACGTATTGTCACGCCTGCAGATTGATTTCGCGCAGGATAATGACGCTGTCGCGTTTATCGCGGACGCTTTAAGCCGCGATGTTTCAAAAATCGTGACAGAGGATTTAAAGAACATGATAGACGACTGCCTTTCCAGGATACTTGGAGACAAGGTTACTGAAAAGCTAAAGGAACTGCAGGCAAAGATAAGGCAGGCCGAGGCCGAAAAAGATTTTGAAAAAGTAAAGGAACTAATAAAGGAAAAGCAGGAAATTCAGAACATATTAAGCCAGAGAGGTGAACAACTTGAGTAAGAATTTGAAAAATATGCCGGCAGTGCAGGAACTGATAAAGAAAGGGAAAGAAAAAGGATTTTTGACGTATGAAGAGTTGAACGATTCGCTTCCAAATGACTTTACGTCTGTTGAAGACATTGACAACATGCTTAATATCATGGAAGAGTTTGACATAGAAATAAAGGAAGACGGAAAACAGCCGGCGAATACGGAAAAAGCCGTTGAAAAAGTTGAAGAAGCCGATTATCTTGACGCGGACACCGACGGTTTTTCGGCCGACCCCGTGCAGATGTACCTTCATGAAATGGGCAAGGTGCCCCTTTTAGAGAGGCGCGAGGACGAAGTCAGGATAGCAAAAAAGATAGAGACCGCGGAAATTAACGTCAAGAACATCATATTTGACACAAAGATTGGCTATGATGAAATCAAGAAGCTTGACGACGACCTTCATTCGGGCACGATAAAAATCGTGGACATAATAAAGACAAAACTTGAAGGCGAAATTCCGCCGTCCGTGGAAAACAGGCTTATAGACCGCTTCAGCAAATACATCAAAAGCGCCGACAAAAAAGAAAAAGAAGCGGCAAAGGTAAAAGCCGCGCTTGAAAAGAAAAGCCTGACGCCCGCAAGAAGGGAAAAACTTGAAAAGGTGCGCGACAGGCACATCAGGAAAAAACTTGACGACCTTCACATGCTTAAGCTTAACAACGAGCAGATAAACCTTATCGCCAAGAAGATAATGGGCATTGTCGGAAAAATAAACAAGGATGAACGCGACCTTCTTGTCTATGAAAAAAAATACGGCAAAACATCGCAGGAACTTGTATCAATATCAAAGGGCGGCAAACAGTTAAACGAGTTTTTGAAAAAGAAAAGGATGAACAAAAACCGGTTTAACGAAATAATGAAGGAAGTAAAGGATATTAGGAACAGCATCAAAAGGGAAGAAGATTTTGTGGGCATGAAGAAAGAGGATTTAAAATCAATTGCCTATAAAATCAAAAAGAACATGCTTGAAGCGCGCATAACAAGAAAAGAGCTTGTTGTCGCCAATTTAAGGCTTGTGGTTTCAATCGCCAAAAAGTACATTAACAAAGGGCTCTCTTTCCTGGACCTTATTCAGGAAGGCAATATCGGGTTAATGCGCGCAGTGGAGCGTTTTGAATACAAGCGCGGCTATAAGTTTTCCACTTACGCCACATGGTGGATAAGGCAGGCTATTACAAGGGCAATCGCGGACCAGGCGCGTACAATCCGCATACCCGTGCACATGATAGAAACAATAAACAAATTAAACAAGGTGGCGCGCCAGTTTGTGCAGCAGTACGGGCGCGAGCCGAAACCCGAAGAAATAGCAAAAAAGATGGGAATGTCCGCGGAAAAAGTGCGTTCGGTTTTAAAAATTTCCCAGCACCCCATATCGCTTGAAACCCCGATAGGCGAGGAAAAAGATTCTCACCTGGGTGATTTTATTGAAGATAAGGATGCAATATCCCCGGCAGCTGCCGCGGTTAACGTGCTCTTAAAAGAGCAGATTGAAAAGGTCCTTCACACGTTAAAAGAAAGGGAAGCGGAAGTCCTGCGCCTGCGTTTTGGAATAGGCGACGGCGTGCCCCACACCCTTGAAGAAGTGGGAAAGATTTTTAAGGTCACGCGCGAACGCGTAAGGCAGATAGAGGCTAAAGCCCTGAGAAAATTAAGGCACCCTGCCAGGGCAAAAAATTTAAAAGGGTTCATGGACTAAAAAAATAGCGTATTAAGCATATAAGCAGTTAAGCATAAGCGATAAGTATAAAAGATAAGCATAAGAGGATTAAGCAGATAAGCTATAGCAGAAGAATAACGTATTAACTATCGCTTTTGCTTATATGCCTAAAGCATAAAAGTGTTATGTTTTCGCTATAGCTTAATTGCTTAAATCGCTAAAACGTTATTTTTTAAACGGAGCGTAATGGAAAAAAACCGAAAAATTAAAATTGGCGTTATTAAAGCTGACGGAATCGGAGACGCGGTGCTTGCGTCTCCGTTTTTTTTGGGGCTGCGCCAGCATTACAAACACGCGCATATAACCGGCTTTTTAAGCCCTGCCGGCAAAGAGGCAATGGAAGGGCTTGGCTTCTTTGATGAAATACAGGTGATAAAACCCGCCTGGCTTTCGTACGAAAAGAAAAGTTTTCCGGCAAGAATTGCATCAGCTTTGTCTGTTTTAAAACTTGTAAACAAATACCGTTTTGACACCCTTATCTCTATGCGGTGGCAGGACAGGCTGTCTTCGCTTATCTTATCCCTTTCAAACGCCCGTTTAAAATACGGTTATGACGTAAAGGGGGCGGGTTTCGGCATTAACAGAAAAATGGCGGCGCCGAAAAGGGGAATACACGAAACCGAAAAACACATGCTTTTTCTGCAGCGCATTACCGGCAGAAAATACCCGGTAAAGTTAAACTTTGCGGTTTCAAAACAGAGCGAAGATAACATTATAAGGCTTTTAAAAAAAGGCGGAGTGGAAAAATTTGCGGTGCTGCACCCGGTTTCGGGCCATCCTTCAAAAGACTGGCCGCTTGAAAACTATATTGAACTTGCCTTAGCGCTTGCCAAAAAAATGGCCGTGATAGTGGTGGGCGCAAAGGCGGACAGCGGGGTTCTGGCGGTTAAAGGCAGAAATATTTCCAACCTGTCCGGGATAATATCGGTAAGGGAGATGGGTTCCCTTATTAAACGCGCGCAGATAGTGGTGGGCAATGATTCGGCCGCCGTCCATATAGCGTCCGCGTTTAATGTTAAATCGCTTACTGTTTTTTCGGGCGCGGCTGATTATAAGGAATGGGGCGCGCTTGGCCAAAACGCGTATATAATCACAAAAACCGTTCCATGCGCCGGCTGCGAAGAGCCGCAGTGCGAACACGGAAAAGCATGCCTTGAAATACCGGTTGATTTTGTCTTAAACACAATAAACAGCATATTAAAAGGAAAGCAGAAGCACAATATAACGGAGTACGTTAAAGAAGATGTCCTGTTTTAAGCCGATAAACGAGAGGAACTGAAATGAAAAAAAGCATAAAAGAGATTCAAAAAAATCTGTATGACGGAAAAGACAGCGGTTACAGGCCTGTTTACGAGGACAGGGCTTTTTTCGCGGAATACTTAAAATCGCACGTTGCAGAGGCGCGCGATAATAAAATACTTGGCATTAGTTATAAAGCAGCCAGAAACATCAAAGAACTTGAAAAACTGGAATTAAAGTCCGGAATGAAAGTATTGGACGCGGGGTGCGGGCCCGGAATACTTATAAATCAGCTTGAGGCAATGTATAAAATAAAAGGATACGGCTGCGACCTG
This sequence comes from bacterium, assembly GCA_029565735.1. Lineage (GTDB taxonomy): Bacteria > Oederibacteriota > PGYV01 > PGYV01 > PGYV01 > PGYV01. The sequence goes on along the minus strand of JAKQNO010000109.1, from coordinate 29,082 downwards.
TCAAAACTTGCCCTTAAACGCGCCAAAGAATGCGGCTCCAAAAAAATTATATATAAAAATTCCGTCCTTGAAAAAATGCCTTTCCCCAAAAATTATTTTGACGCGGTTGTGTCTTTTGATGTTTTGGAGCACGTGGAAAACAAAGAAAAAGTTCTCTCCGAAATGGCAAGGGTGTTAAAACCGGGCGGCAAACTTTTAATTTACGCCATATCAATCAGGGACCTGTTTACATGGCACTGGTTTTTAAGGCTTATTACCTTTGGCAGGTTAGGGCATGATACGGAAGGCGGCCATTTCAGGGAGCAGTTTGCGGAACCGTACAGGACGGCATACGCGGTTTCCAGGCTTGGCTGCGAAGGGGTAAAAACCGGTTATCTGCATTCTTTTTTTACGTTGCTTGCTGATGAGTTATTGTTTAAAATGTTCAGGAGCCGTGTTAAAACCGCGAATGCCGGGGCAGTAAAAACCGGTTCCGGCGGCGGAAGAAAAATAAAAATTTACCGTTTTTTTCAGGCAACGCTGCCTGTGATGGAACTGCTGGAGCTGCCATGGAAAATATTCGGGCTTAGCAACGGATTTTTTGTAAGGGCGCGGAAAAAAACGTAATCAGCGGAGGATTTTTTTTGGAAGACAAAAAAAAGCAGTGGGAAGAAACGCAGTTAAAATGGGACGACAAGGATTTTTTAAAATATAAAGCCAATGCGCTTATGAAAAAACGCTGGGCGCGCCTGAACAAAAAAATATCCCGCATAATCGCTGACGAAGTGGTGGAGCAGAACGGCTATATCACAATGCTTGACATAGGCGCGGGGCACGGTGAATTTTTCGGGGAAGTTAAGGATATCGTAAAGAGGTATGTGGGAATAGAGCCATCCGAAGCCATGCTGGAATTTGACATTAATGAAGAGGAATACCAGTTAAAAAGGGGGGCCGGCGAAGAGATTGAATATAAGGATGAATTTGACGCTGTGCTGATAAAAGAGGTCCTTGACCACTGCTACGACCCGCAAAAAGTCATAAACAACGCCTATAACGCCCTTAAACCCGGCGGCACCCTGATTGTAACGCTTACCAATAAAGATTCATATTATAAGAAACTTTTCAGAAAAAAAGCAATGCAGCTTGAAGAGGAACACAAAGACCACCTTTATAATTTTAATCCCGCGGAAACCGCGGAGCTTTTCAACAAAGCCGGTTTTAATTCCGTGAAAATAATGTCCACAAACTACTTAAGGCTGCCTTACGCGCTTGAAGACGCGCTTGGAAAAATGCCGCAGGGTTTTGTTTTTGGAATGCTTGATCTGACTGACGCGATAGGCACCTTTTTTCTTGATAAAAAAGGCGGCAGCTTCACAGTGACCGGGAAAAAATAAAATGCGCATAGGGATTGACGCAAGGATAATGTACAGGCGCGGGGTGGGGCGCTACATAGCAAATCTGGTTCACCACCTGCTTGCAGAAGACAGGGAAAACCATTATTTTATCTACCTTGACAGAAACACGGTGCTGGCAGATTTCATAACGGCAAAAAACTGCGTGCTGCGCAGGTTAAACACTTCAAACGCGTTTTTATACGAGCAGTTTCACCTTCCTCTTGCCGCCGCAAAAGATAAAATAGACGTGCTTCACGGCACTGACAATACAATACCGTACATGATGCCGCTGTTCCGCGGCAAAAAAGTCGTGACAATACACGACACAATGTTCATACGCCCTATTTCAAAGGCAATTTTAAAACCGACCGTAAAGCAGAGGCTTGTTGATATTTACAACAAGATTTCCATACCATTGTCCGGAAAAACCGCGGATAAAGTCATAACAGTGTCTGACTATTCCAAAAATGACATAATAAAATACGCCGGCGTAAAAGGGGAAAAAATATCGGTCATAAAGGAAGGCGTGGATAAAAAATACAGGGTAATAAACGATAAGGCAAAAGGGGACAGGGTAAAGGCAAAATATAAAATCACCAAACCCTACATCATGATAAGCGCGGCAGCTGACTTAAGAAAAAATACCGAACGCGCGCTGCAGGTTTTTAATATTTTTAATAATATTACGGATTATAAATACCAGCTTGTAATAACTTCAATAGGCAAAAAAGAGCTTTTGACGACCAACATAGAAAAAATTATAAAGGAAAAAAGCCTTGAGAAATACGTTATAATAACCGAATATGTCGGGGATGATGACATGGTTTTGCTGTATAATAACGCCCTGTTTTTCTTCTTTCCGTCAATGTGGGAAGGGTTCGGGCTGCAGGTGCTTGAAGCTTTTTCCTGCGGGCTGCCCGTTATAACATCGGATAATACGTCTTTAAAGGAAGTGGCGGGAAATGCCGCGATGTTTATTGACCCTTTTTCCGAAGAAGATATGGTAAGGGCAATGACAGAGCTTGAAAAAAGCGAAGCAAAAAGAAAAGCCCTGGCGGAACTTGGATTTGAAAGGGTAAAAAGTTTTTCGTGGAAAGAAACGGCGCAGGAGACATTAAAAATATACAAGGCAGCGGTGGACAATGAAAGGTGAAATAAAAAACAACGGCGGTTTGTATCTTATACTGTTATTTATCGCGGGGGCTGTATTAAGGGCTGCGGGCATTTCGGCGCAAAGCATAGGCCCCGAAGAATTTACAACCGCGCGGTTCGCGTCAGCATCCGGCATTATTGCGCTGTTCTGGGAAAGTTTCCAGACCCAGGCGCACTTCCCGCTTTTTTATATGCTGGAACACCTGGTATGCATGGTTTTCGGATACTCGGAAACTTCCTTACGGCTGCTGCCGCTGCTGTTTGGAATAGCTTCAATGCCTGTTTTTTACAGGCTTGTCCGCGCGTTTTTTAACGAAAAAATAAGTTTGGCCGCGTTTTTTCTTTTTGCCCTTAATCCTTACCAGATATATTACTCACAGCAGGCTTTAAGCGCGTCAATGTTTTTATTTGTATCCCTGCTAATTACATATTATTTTTTAATGTCAGTAAAATACAACGCCTTTCTTATGAAACCTTTTATTGTATGGTCGGTAATAGGCGTATTTACAAACAGCCTGACAGTGATACTGCTTATAATTTTTAACCTTATAATATTTATAAGATACAGGGAAGAAATACGGCTTAACCTGTGGATTAAGGCGCAGGTGATAATATTCTGCTTTATGCTTTTGGCGCTGCCGTTTATCCTGAAAGGCGGCGGGGTGCGCCTTGCAGGCGCGTCAATGCTTATGGCGCCTTTTATCGCGGTTAAAAATTACCTTTTTGGTTTTACCGCGGATTTTAATTTCCTTATGGCCGCGGGCTGCGCGGGCGCCGCTTACCTTATTATAATGGCGGCATTCACATACAGGCATAAAAATATGAAGATAATTTCTTTAACAGCCCTGATATCTTTTCTTTATCCGGCGGCGCTGTGGGTTGCATCCGTGTTTGGAAAGTTTATATATCCTGAAAGCGGGCTTATCCTTATAGCTGCGCTTGTGCTTGTGCTTCTTGCCATAGGAATTTCATACCTTTCAAGGGAAGGCGTGATGCTTGCCCTGTCGCTTATGTTTATTTTTTATTCTGTTTCAGTTTACAATTTTTATGTTAATGAAAAATATAAAAAGACAGATTACAAAAAACAGTATGAAGAAATTGTTAAACAGGCAAAAGAAGGCGCGGTTTTTATACACAGCTCCATAAATTCCTATCAGGCGTACGAGTTTTATAACAGGATAAAGCACAGGAGCAACTTTGAAAACAGAAAGATACAGGAGCCGGCAGAAGCGGTAAAAAAAGGTTTAAAATACACGGTATCGCAGAAATGGGAAAAATTCAGGCAGGAAACCTTAAACGGCAGATTTAAACAAAACATAAGCTCCGGATATGACCCAAATATGATAACATCCGCCGAACTTTCGGAAAAAATAAAAAAATACAAAGAGGTTTGGTTTGTTAAGGATAACAGCACAGGGATCAGGCAGCCGTGGCTTTCAACCGGCGCTGTCTGGCATTCAGACACAGAACTTGAAGCGCCGTTAAATGTAGAAGGGCTGCTGTGGGTAAGGAATTACTTTAATATTAAGGAGACAAAAAAGTATTACGGAGCGGCGGTTTATAAAATGGAGCGCAGATGAAAGTAGCGGCGGCTGCGGGCAATTTATTATTTATTTTATCCTGTATTTTCTTTTTTCAAAATTACGGCGCGGCCGCACCCGGTGCTGACATGGCGTTTGCCGCCGCAATCCCGTTTATTGCCTATATTGTACTGGTTTTAAATTCACTGCTTGATTCAGGGATGAAAAAATCGGTTTTTGTAAAAAATCTGCTTAATAACTCCGCATATCTGTTTGTTTTTGCGGCTTTGTTTGCCGCGCCTTTTGTTTTAAAAATCAGCCTTCCTGACCCGCATAATTTTCCTTTAAGAAAACTTGAAATATTGCTTGGGGGCACATTTGCGGTATTCGCTTTTTTAATGATTATAAGGGTGCTGCGCAGGCGGGCAGAACAGGCGGATAACACGTTAAAAAAAGATGCGATATATTTATTTTTCGCGTTTTTAATTTTTTATTCCGCTGTATCTGTATGGTTTAACCGCGCTAACGAACCGGCGGGGGATGAACCCATATACCTGCTTGCGGCGCACAGCATAATACACGACAGGGACCTTGACCTTAAAAATAATTTTGACAATAAGGACTATAAAGGTTTTTACAGCAGGGAGCTTAAGCCGCAGGGCTCGGACATAGAAAAAGAAGGAAAACTTTATACATATCACCCGCTGCTGATAGCGGCTATAATAGCCCCTTTTTATTTTATCGGCGGCATTACAGCCGTTGTTTTGTTTATGAATGTTCTGGCCTCTTTGTTCGCGGCGCTTATATTCATATATTTAAATAATATGTCCGGTGATAAAAAAAGCGCGTTTTATTCCGCGTCAGTTACCGGGCTTACTTTGCCGGTATTAAGTTACATGAATTCCGTAAGCACGGAAATAGCGGGAGGGCTTGTCCTGCTTGCTTCATACATGCTTTTAAAAAATCAAAAAGACAGGATACTGCTGTTTTCATTGCTGATGGCCTGTGTGGTCTGGCTGCACGTAAGGATAATGCCCGCGTATGCGGGTATAGCCCTTATATTTGCATTTTATAACAGGGGTAAAATATCAAACATACTTAAGTTTTCTTTAATACAGGGCGCATCCCTGGGGCTTTATTTTTTATTCAATTATATGCTTCTGGGAAGCATAATGCCGTCTTATTCGGACCCGGGAAAATCAACAATTGACGGCATGCACTTTAAAATACTTGAAGGCATTGCCGTTTTTTTAATTGACCGGCAGCTTGGTTTTTTCATATACGCGCCTGTTTTTATTTTTATGTTTGCCGGCGCGTTTTACCTGTGGAAAGAGAAAAAAGCGGTTTTGGGAGAGCTTCTTTTAATCCTTGCGCCTTACCTTATACTTATCTGCTCCTGGTTTGACTGGGGCGGCAACAATGCCGCGCCAAGATATTTTGTGCCTGTTATATTTGTTTTTTCAGCCTTTCTTGCGGCTTTTATAAAAGCCATAAGGGCAAAAAGCGCGGATATTATGTTTAAAATAACGGCTGCCTGCAGTTTTGTAATGTCGCTTATTATCATGTGCGTGCCGTGGTTCCGCTGGGACAAATTTCCGGCTGATAACTGGATATTCTTTATGGCTTCTAAATTTACCGGGCTTGATATAGCGGCTGTTTTTCCTTCGTTCAGAATACCGGGGGAAAACAGCATTTTTCTTACAGCAGCCTGGATTACGGGGATAGCCGCGGTAAATTTATACGTGATTTTTGTTAATAAACAAAAACCCGGCATTAATTGACCTTTATCAGCCAAATGTGATAATCTTTTAAAGAGGAAAATATATTATTAAAAGAGGGCTTAATTGAGAGTATTGCTTATAAATCCGGAATGGATAAGAAAAAAGGGAAGCATCTGGAAAGGCGTAGCGGGCGCAATGCCGCCTTTGGGGCTTGCTTATATTGGGGCATACCTTGAAAAAGAAGGCGTGCAGGTTTCCATAATTGACATGCAGGTGGAATATGACACACCTGAAAATATTTTAAAATCGCTGAATTATAAACCTGATTTTGTGGGGATTTCAGCGGTCACCACAACCTATAATGACGGCCTTGTAATAGCCGGCTTGTGCAGAAAAATTTTCCCGTCAGCCCGTATAATTTTCGGCGGCGTTCATCCCACGTTTTCGCCTGAAGAGGTGCTTTCCCATGATGAGGCTGATTATGTAATAAGAGGCGAAGGCGAAGAAACGCTGCTTAAGCTTGTAAAAGGCGAAAAGGAAGAAAATATAAAAGGCCTTTCATACAAAAACGAAGGCAGGATAATTCACAATCCGGACTGCGACCTGATAAAAGACCTTGATGCGCTTCCGGTTCCCGCGTATCATATGCTCCGCGTTGAACGCTACGTTCCCTCTCTTGGGGCGTATAAAAGGCTTCCGGGCATCAGTATGATAACGTCGCGGGGCTGTCCCGGTAAATGCAAATATTGTTTTGGTTCATATCTGGGAAACAGAATAAGGTTTCATTCATATGAATACATGTTAAAAACCGTCAGGATGCTTAAAAAAGATTACGGCATAAAGGAAATAGCATTTTACGACGACACATTTACGGCTTTTAAAAACAACCTTAAACTGTTCTGCGAAGGGCTTATAAATGAAAAGCTGGATATTACCTGGGTATGTTTCGCAAGGGTGGATTTTATCGACGCCGAACTGCTTGCTTTAATGAAAAAAGCCGGCTGCCATCAGGTGCTGTACGGCGTGGAATCCGGGAATCAGGAGATATTAAAAGCCCTTGGGAAATCAACGACGCTTGAAAGGGTGGAGGAAGCTGTCAGGATGACAAAAAAAGCCGGCATTGAATGCAGGACAAGCTTTATGCTTGGAAATCCGGGGGATACCGAAGAAACGCTTCAGCAGACCATAGATTTTTCAATAAAGCTTGACGCCGACCTTGCTATGTACAATATTACCACGCCTTTTCCCGGGACAGAAATGTACAAATGGGCGCAGGACAATGGTTATCTTATGACCAATGACTGGTCAAAATATGATTTTTCCACTGCTGTAATGAACCTTCCCACTGTCAGCCCGGAAAAAATAGAAGAGTATTATCACAGGGCGCACAGGCTTTTTTATGGAAGGCCGAAGTACCTGATTAAAAGGGTGTTAAAAATACGCACAATTGATGATGTTATAATGGCTTTTAAGGCTGTAATCGCGATATGGTTCAAATAATAAGGCGGAGAAAATAATGAAATTAAGCGTAATTGTGCCGGTGCTGAATGAAAAGAACACGCTTGAAAAGGTTATAGAAAAACTTTTAACCGTGGACATACCCATGGATAAAGAAATAATAATAGTGGATGATAATTCCACAGACGGGTCATCGCAGATAATGGACAGCCTTTATGAAAAATATAAGCCCGTTATAAAGGTTATACATAAAAAACAGACAGAAGGAAAAGGCAACGCGATACAAAGCGCGACGCCGCTTATAACCGGGGATGTGGTAATAATACAGGACGCGGATATGGAATATAACATAGAGGAATACAGGGTGCTTGTAAAACCGTTTATTGAACAGACGGCGGAAGTGGTATTTGGATCCAGATTCATGGGAAAAATAGAAAAAATGGCGCCGCAGAATATGATAGCAAACAGGATACTTACCTTTCTTGCGAATTTTTTGTACGGCCTGAAAATAACGGATGAGGCAACCGCGTATAAGCTTATAAAGGCTGATTTGTTCAGAAAATTTAAAATGCAGGCAAAACGTTTTGAATTCTGCCCGGAACTGCTGGCAAAAGCGGCTCTTGGAAAACATAAAATAACGGAGATTCCAATAACATACAGGGCAAGAACCGTAAAAGAAGGAAAAAAGATAAAATGGCATGACCTGATAACGGCAATTAATACACTTATCAGGTACAGGATAACGGGGTTTAAGGAAAATTAAAAGGCAATAGTCGGGTTTTAAAAGGAGGGTTTAAAATAAGCGGCCAGTTAGTTGTTCTATTTTTCATTATTTTTTTTGCGGCTTTATATAAAACCGGAAAAATCGGCAGGGATATGTTTTATATAAGCCTTTTTTTTACGGTTGTATGCGCGTTATTTTTTGCAAAAACTCTTTTTTGGGGTTATTCTTTTATGAATCCGGATACTCAGTTTCAGCATATACCGTATAAAAATTTTATCAGGGATTCGCTGTTAAAATTTCAGTTTCCTTTCTGGATGCCGGGTTTGTTTTTTGGATTTCCGGTTTTCGCTGAAGGGTAGGAAGGCTTACTGTACCCGTTTAATCTGCTGTTCTCGCTGTTTCCTGCATACACGCAGATAACACTTCAGCTTTATCTGCATTTTGTGCTGTCCGGGATTTTCATGTTCATGTACTTGAAGATAATTACAAATGAAAAAATTGCCGCGTTATTAGGGGCAATAATGTGGGTTTTTTCCGGCCTTTTTATATACAGGACCGGCCACATAAATATAATACAGTCCGTTTCATATATGCCCTTATTTTTCTTTATTTCCGAGAAATTTATACGCGAAAATAAAGCCGTATATCTGCTTTTAACGGCGCCGTTGATTACTGTATCCATATTTATAGGGCAGCTTCAGTCAACTTTTTATATACTTTTAGCCCTGGCCGTTTATACACTTTTCCGCGCGGTACAGGAAAAAAGAAATATCATAAAAACCATCGGCGTTACGGCGCTTTCTTACGCGCTTGGAGCCGGAATGTCCCTTATTCAGACAATACCCACAATGGAGCTTATATCGAATTCTTCCCGGTCCGGAGGCATGAATATAAATGATATTCTTGGCTCCGGTACGTTTAAACCGGTCAATTTAATCAATATGTTGTTTCCGTATCTGTTTGGTTCAACGCAGAATAACACGTTTATAGGGACTCAGGCGTTTGGATTCTGGACAATGTCATATATGGCAATATATACCGGGTGTATTTTTGCCGTGGTTATTATTATTTCTTTATTTACAAAAAAAACGCCTGTTTTTATGAAGTTTATCGCTGCTATTCTGTCAGCGGCTTTTTTATTCTCGCTGGGGGCAAATTTCTTTTTAAATAAATACATTGTCATGCTTCCCGGTTTTAATCTGTTCAGAAATCCTGTAAGGATGGCGGAAATTTTCGCCTTTTTCTCGGTTATTTTTGCGGTCTGCTTTCTTGCGTCTGCCAAATCCGAAGATATCAGGCCAAAGGCTCCGTTAATATTATGTTATATACTTGGCGCGGGCGCCGCCGTCTCTGCTGTAATTTTTGCTTTCTCCGGTCTGATTTTAAAAATTGCGGAACCTAAAATAACACAGGTTATCACCAATTCCGTTCTTAACACTCCTTTTCATAATTATGATGTTGATTACTATTTTTTAAAATTCACATCTGCGTTTGTTTTTATTATCAGGCATGTGTTTTTTCAGTCTTTATTTGCCGCCGCGGCTGCTGCGTGCGTTTATTTATTTTCGGTTAAAAAAATTAACAGGGATAAGATGATAACCGTCATTGCGGCTGTGACAATCATTGAATTGACGGTAAACGGGTTTAATTTCAACGAAACTATAAAAACAAGTTATTATACAAGCGTGCCGCACACGGCTGAATTTCTGCAAAAGCGGCCGGAGCGTCCGGTAATTATGCAGTGGGATTATTACAGGAATGACGCGCGTATTTATAAATACGGGTATGCCAAAGGAAGTTATGAAGAGCACCTTAAAAAAAGGGATATGATCCAGCCCAATTTAAGCCTGTTTTACGGTATTACAAGCTACATAGGGTATGATCCGCTTGGATACGGGGATTATTTTAAATATACTGATGAATTTCAGACCGCGAATTACTCGGGCGATATCGGGCTTTTAAAGAAAAACCGGAAAACCCTTGACCACACAGGCGTTAATTTTATACTTTCTCCGGTTACGCTTAAACTTGAAGGTCTTGAGCTTGTATATAATAAAGAAAGTGTCAATATTTATAAAAATATACATGCGCGGGATTCTGTGTATTTTAGCGGGGATATTAAGGATAAAAATGACTACAGCAGGACGGAAGAATTTAAAATATTAAAATGGGAAGGCGGAGAAGTTGCTGTTCAGGCAAAAAACAACAGATCCGGATATACAGTTATTATGACAAGGTATTATCCGGGATGGAAGGCGTATGTAAACGGGAAAGAGGAAAAAATAGAAAAAGCATACCCGTTTTTCTGTGGGGTGAAGACACCGGCAGGGGAAAGCTTAATTACATTAAAATACACCCCTGTGGTTTTTAAAACAGGCGCTATACTATCACTTTTATTTGCCGTTTTATTCTGCGCTGCGTTTTTTTACTTTCGTAAAAAATAGAGCGCGTGAAGTTTTTTACGGAAACTATATAATTGGGAATTATATAGTTTTTGACAAAATAGTAAATTAATCATTTCTGATTTATCAAATGTTAATCATATGAGCAGGACATAATTGCCTTGTTTCTGTCTAAAATGTAAGTTGTTATGTTAATTTCAATTTGATAATCTTATTTTTAAGAGATAAATATATGTTTTATATTATTAGGAAGTATTTACCTGTATAAATGGGTAGCGGCTGAAGGCGACGTGATAAGGGAACTTATAAAGCAGGATAGGATAAAAGAAATAATTGAAATGGCCGTGAAATACACCATAATATTAATATAAATGAAGTAATAATATCGGAAATTTTTTCTCATATTACCCGCGCGGATTGTAAGTATCAGATAAGCATGCCGTTTCTTCCGGCTTTTGAAAAAGGAGTTTTTCAGGACATTTTTGTATACGCTTACAGGAAATAATTACCGTCGTTGACAAAAATAATTAATCATATATAATCATGTTAGGTTTATATAACAAATAAAGGATGGTTTTTAATGGAAAATAAGCTGTCTGCAGCCATGGCGGATTATTTAAAGATAATATACCTGCTTGAAAAGGAAAAAAAAGTCGCCAGGGTTTCGGATATAGGCAGGAGAATGGAAGTAAGAAAAGCAAGCGTGGTATCCGCCGTCAACTATCTTAAAAGGGCGGAACTTATTCAGCACGAGCGCTACGGTTTTATCACCCTGACTCCGCGCGGCAGGCAGGCGGCGGAAGCCATAAACTGTAAATATGAAATATTGCTGGATTTTTTTCAGAACACGGTAAAAACAGGGGAAAACAGAGCAAAGGAAGAAGCCTCCAAAATACAGCACTTAATAAGCGGTGAAAGCACGGAAAAAATCCGGCTGCTTATAAATGCGCTTAATAAAAATTCAAAAGTAATTAAAGTAAAGCCAAAATCAAAGGGTAAGACAAAAAAACGCGTTTAAATAATAGAATCATAAAAAAGCTGAGAGGGATAAAATGAATAAAAAAGCTTTTATTACGGGTATTACGGGGCAGGATGGTTCTTATCTTACGGAATTTCTTATTTCCAAGGGTTATGAAGTTCACGGAATTATGAGGCGTTCAAGCGCGTTTAACACGGAAAGAATTGACCACCTTATGGACAATGAAGAGATAATGAATAAAAAACTTTTTATGTATTACGGTGATTTGGCTGACGGAACCAACCTTTCCCGCCTGCTTGAAAAAATAAAACCTGATGAAATATATAACCTGGGAGCGCAGAGCCACGTAAGGGTCAGTTTTGATATTCCGGTTTATACAGGAGATATTACAGGAATGGGTACAACAAGGCTTCTTGAAGCCGTAAGGGAAACGCAGATAAAAACAAAATTTTATCAGGCGTCTTCAAGCGAATTGTACGGCCTTGCCCAGGAAGTTCCTCAGAAAGAAACCACGCCCTTTTATCCGCGCAGCCCTTATGGAGCGGCAAAATTATACGCCTACTGGATGGCGGTAAATTACAGGGAAAGTTATAATATGTTCGCGTGTAATGGAATATTGTTCAACCACGAAAGCCCCAGAAGGGGAGGTACCTTTGTCACCAAGAAAATAACAAGGGCACTGGCGAATATTGCAGCCAAAAAACAGGATAAACTGTTTTTGGGCAATCTTGACGCCAAAAGGGACTGGGGTTACGCGAAAGATTATGTTGAAGCAATGTGGATGATGCTGCAGCAGGACAAACCGGATGACTATGTAATAGCAACGGGAGAAACCCATTCGGTTAAGGAATTTTTGCAGGAAGCATTTTCATATGTTGGTCTTGACTGGAATAAATACGTAGAAATAGACCCGCGTTATTTCCGTCCGGCTGAAGTTGACCTTTTGATAGGCGATGCCACAAAAGCCAAAGAAAAGCTTGGATGGGTTCCAAAAACAAATTTTAAGGAACTTGTGAAAATTATGGTGGATGCCGATTTAAAGGAAGCCGGTGTAAATAAATAACAGGAGCAATATAATGATACACGTGGGAGACATGAAAATAGGGCCGGAAGAAAAAGCCGCTATAAACGCGGTTCTGGATTCAGGGCATATTTCCGAAGGCAAAAATGTAAAGCAGTTTGAACGGGAATTCGCCGAAAAAATAGGCGTACGCCACAGCATAGCTGTATCGTCAGGCACGTCAGCGCTTATAGCCGGGCTGCTTGCCCTGATTTATTCGGGTAAAATAAAAAAAGGAAGCAGTGTTATTACAACCCCTGTCACATACATATCCACGGTAAGCGCTATTGTGCTTGCGGGGTTAAAGCCGGTATTTGCGGATATTGAACCGGGTACGCTTAACATTGGGCCTGACCAGATAGAAGAAGCCATAAAACGCGAAGGCGCGGATAAGTGTTCGCTTATACTTCCGGTGCACCTTATGGGATATCCGTGTGACATGATTAAAATAAATGAAATAGCCGCAAAATACGGCCTGCTTGTTTTTGAAGACGCCGCGCAGGCGCACGGCACAAAAATAAACGGCGTAAACGTCGGTAACTTCTCCATCCTCGCGGATTACTCTTTCTATATAGCCCACAATATTCAGGTGGGCGAGATGGGCGCGGTGACAACAAATGATACGGCTCTTGCGCGCCTGGTAAGGCAGATAAAGGCAAATGGCAGGGTCTGTGACTGCCTTGTATGCACCAGAAATGACGGCATATGCCCGCACGAACCAAAAGATGAACGCGATATGGACCCAAGGTTCACGCATAACCTGATCGGGTATAACTTTAAGACAATGGAATTTACCGCAGCGCTTGGTTTATTGCAGTTAAAGCGGTTTGATGAAATAATGGAAAAGCGCAGGGATAATATCGCGGCGATAAACACTGTGCTTAAAAAATATGAAGATGTGTTCAGGCTGCCGGAATATATGGAAAATGTAAGTTATCTGGCTTATCCTTTGGTTATAAAAAAGTCAGCCAAAATCAGCAGGCGCACCCTGCGTATAAAACTTGCAAAGAATAATGTGGAAAGCCGGCCGCTGTTCGGGTGTATTCCTACACAGCAGCCCGCGTATGAATATCTTAAAGGCGGGTACGAAGGAAAATTACCGGAGGCCGAATTTATCGGAACTAACGGTTTTTATATCGGCTGCCACCAGTATATAGAAAAAGAGGATATTAAAATAATTGAAGCGGCGTTTGACGCAGCGCTTAAATAGCGGGGGTAAATATGTCTTCATTCTGGAAGGATAAAAAAGTAACAGTTACGGGCGGCGGGGGTTTTATAGGGTCACACCTTTGTGAAGCGCTGTGTGAAGCGGGCGCTGTTGTGACATCAGCGGATATAAATGAAGGCCATATAGGGCAAAGCATATATAAAAATAAAATCAGGTTTTTAAAAACTGACCTTTTTGATTATAAGCAGGTAATTGAAAATTTTAAAGGGCAGGATATGGTAATGCACTTAGCGGCCAGGGTGGGCGGAATTGAATACAATATGAAATATATGGCTGAAGTTTATGCTGATAACCTGCTTATGCTGTCCGCGGTAACAAAATCAATAATAGAAAATAACATTAAAGAGGCGCTTTTTGTCAGCTCCGCTTGTGTTTATCCGCATGATGCCATAATCCCCACGCCGGAAACAGAAGGTTTTCGTTCTGACCCGGAAGAAACAAACGAAGGCTATGGCTGGGCAAAACGCGCGCTTGAACTTTCCGCTAAGTACCTTAAAAAGTATAAGGGAATAAATGCGGCTGTGGTAAGGCCTTATAATGCTTACGGCCCCCGTGATAAATTTGACCCAAAGCACTCGCACGTTGTTGCCGCTCTTATTAATAAAGTGTACGGCGCGGCTGACGGCAAAATACAGGTATGGGGAAGCGGCAATCAGACAAGGGCGCTGCTTTATGTTAAAGATGCGGTGCGCGGAATGATGATGGCGGCTGAAAAATATCCTGAAGCCGATCCGGTCAATCTTGGCAATGACAGGGAATATACAATAAGAGAAGTGGCGGAAACAATAATTAAAATATCGGGGCTTAATGTGAAAATTGTTTATGATACTTCAAGGCCGGAAGGCTATGAAAGAAGAAGTTCGCTTAATCAAAAAGCAAAAGATAAAATAGGATTTGAAACAAGTTACAGCCTTGAAGAAGGGCTTAAAGAAACTGTGGATTATTATATTAAAAATAGAATCATATACTGAATTTTAGAAAAATTTAACGGTGAACAAGGAGAAAATAATAATTATGGCTGAAAAATATTTTAATCCTGACAGGAAAGTGAAATTGCATACTTATAATAAAGCTGATTTGTTCATAAGTATTCTTTTAATTTTATTTTCTTTTGTGATTAGTTTATTTTTTATTCGAGTGTATATGAATAAGCCTTTTTGGCACGATGAAGCTTACAGTTTTCTTATAGCCGCAAAATCTTTTTCAGATATCATAAAAGCTTTAATACCTGACAGTGGAGCCCCCCTTTACTATTTTTTACTTCACATTTGGCTGAAAATATTTGGTATAACAGAAACTGCGGTAAGGAGTTTAGGAATTTTTTTATCATTTTTTGGGGTAGCGGCGGTTTATGTATTGAGTTATAAGATTTTGAACAGGAAAATTTTTGCTTTTATAGTTGCTCTTTTATTTTCGGTATCGCAGTTAAATGTTGCTCAGGCGGCAACTGCAAGAATGTATCCTTTGTTTTCTTTGCTCTGTATACTGTCATCAATTCTGTTTATTGAAATATTTATCAACAATAATAAAAATAAATTTAATAGTGTTGCTTTTGTTGCTGCTGGGATTTTGGGTTTTCTTACGCATTATTGGTATGTTTTATTTTTTATTTCACAGTTTGTGTATTTGCTGTTTTTTAATACGAAACAGATTTTTTCGAAAACTTTTCTATTCCCCCCGTTTTTGTTTGCGGTTTTATGGGGTTATTTTTTTTATAAACAATTTGGCAATGCAGCACTTGCGTGGCTGACATTCAGTGAAGAAGTTCTGATATGGACATATAATTATGCATTCTATGAGAGGACTTCGAAATTATACTTCTTTGGAGCAATATCTGTGATTACATTTATTGGAATTTCTTTTATTAAAAAACAGAATGTGATAATTTATGCTAAAAACAGTATTTTAGAGTCACTTTGTAATAAAAAATTGATTTACATGTTTATTAACTTTATTATGGTGCTGATGTTAGCCTATGTAATATCAAAATTTAAGCCAATATACTGTGCGGACAGGCAGCCTATAATTCTGCTTCCGTCTTTTCTGATTATCTCTATATACTTTATATACAAGTTTAGCAATAAAATCCTGCTTTTGGCTTTAATAAGTATATTTGTTTTACGGTTAAGTATAAGGCCTTATGAGATGAAAACTGCTGATTTTAAAAATGAAGAAATAAAGTGCAGAGTTGTATCGTATAATTATAAGAATAACGATATCATCATAATACCCGGGCTTCAAAGAAGTGTTTTTTTATATTATTCAGAAAAGAACGGAATAAATAAAGATGTAAAAGTTTTTTCCGTGCCGGCGGAAATAGAACAGCATCCCGGATGGCAGACGCCGCCTGGAAAAGACGGGATAGATAAAATTGTAATACCGGAAACAAGAAAAATATTAGACGGTTACAAAAAAGATTTAAGGAAAAATAATGCAAGGCTGATATTTTTCACCCTGGGACGCGATGAATTAACTAATGCTGTTTTTAATGAAATTTCTAAGCAAATGAAAATATATAAAAGAATACATTTTAACGACGGTGATATGATTATTTTTTATTAGAAGTAAACCTGGAATTTTATATATCATTTTCCGGATTATTTAAAAGCCCAAATAATGCCCCGGGCAGCACGCTGAAAATTATGCCCCTTCCAAACACCGTGTAAGAATCAAGCGTGATTCCAAGCAAAAAGCCAAAAAATGCAAGTGAAGTGAAAACTGCTGCTGTTTTAATGAACTCATCGGTGCTGCGGCAGAAAGAAAGATATATCCTGTAATACAGAAATATGAAAAGCAAGATAAGCGATATCAGACCGCCCGCGCCGCATGTGACCAGCGTGTGAAGGTACGTGTTGTGCATGTGATGGATAAAAGCCGGGTCAATATTTGAATTTCCGGCAAACTTTAATACGGCATTTTTATAATTTCCGGCGCCTGTACCAAAAGGGTTATGTTTTGCAATTTTCAGCCCTATTTTATAAAATTCCAGCCTGCTTATGGTTGAATAATTTGTGTCAGTTCCGTGAATGAAAGTTGAAGAAGCGCGCTGGGTAGGCGTTTTAAGGCCGCGGTCGGATACAAATGACGAAATAATAAAAGCTGACATTATTACCGCCGTTAAATAAACGGCGCCAAGTTTAACAGCACCCATTTTAATTTTAAGCATAATAGCGGCAGCTATGGACAATACGGCAAGAACTGACAGGACAATCCAGCCGTTTCTTGAATAAGGAAACGAAAGCTGAGAGGCGATGATAAAAGAAGAAATAACAAACGCGGTTATCTTAAGGGCTTTGTTTTTTACCAGAAATGAAAAAATAAAAGCCGCAATCAGTATATAATTAAGATACCCCGAATAAGTGGTAACCGACATTCCGCCGTTGGGACGCGGAATTAATTCCAGCCCGCTGTAAAATTTGTCAAGCAGGTCATATTCATAAAAAAGCTGGTAAAAAGATACGGAGGTTGTGATAAATATTCCAAGAAAAACGCCGGACACTGCCAGCAAAAAATCCTTTTTTTCATCAACTACGGCGCATGCCAGTAAAAACATTACAAAAATTTCCGAACCTTTTATTGCCGATTTAAAAAGCGCTGTTTTGTCATTGACCCAGAAAAACGCAAGCAGCGTAAATGCCGCGAACATAAGCATCAAAAATATTCCGTTTAACGGTTTTATATTTTTTTTGCCTGACAGTAAAGCGTTTAATACAGCGCCCGCGGATATTATCAGCAGAAAAAACTCATTTGTATAAACCGTAAATGAGCCGAATAAATCAGCGGGAGCGTCCAGAGGAAACAAAAAAGCCGCAAAGGCAAGCGCCATTGCGGGATAAGCAACTGACAGCCACGAAATTATTATAAAGGCTGACGCAAATCCCAAAGGTTTAAAATAAAGAATATTGGCGCAGGCTGCCGCCGCAAATAAAAGAAAGAAAACAGCGGGATTCTGCCTGATTTTTTCGCCGGGTTTTATAAAGAGGGCGGATGAAAAAGGGCCTGAAGAAAAAAAACGCGAAAAAAAAGCGTAAACGGATTGAATAACACCTGTTATAAAACTGTCAAAACCGGAAATTACCCCGTTTTCAGTTATTATCTTCATCTATTATAGGGCCCCTTAAGCTGTATTTATATTCCGGAATCAGGGCGTTAAAAGTTCTGGCAAGCCCCAGTCGGTTAAGTTTTTTTACATTGCCTTCGGCTTTTAAAGTAATAAAAGATGAAGTTTTGGGTAAGCTGCCGGTGGAATCAACGGAAGTAACGGTAAAATTAATACCGTCCGCGGAAAATGTAAACCCGGGTTTTAATGGTATATTTCCGCTGCGTACCGCAATTTTTATCTCTTTTAAATCATTTTTTTCCGAGTCGGTATAGATTTTTGAGGAAAACAAAACCCCAAAAACTGAAAAAGCAAGGAAAAAAAATACAACTGTAAAATCAGTAAATTTTGTTTTAACCAAAGAAAGCCCCTTTTTATTAATAATAAACATACATATAATAACAGAGAAAATCATAAGAAATCAAGAAGTATAAAAGTCTATTAAACGGATTTTTTAAACGGTAAAAATTTTGCAATACCTGATACTATTTTTACAAAAAGGGCGGCGTCATCGCCGTCAAAATAACGCAACAAAAAAGCTGACGCCATGAATGTAAGGGCTGATAACGCGCTCAGGATAATATAATTAACGTTTTCTTTAAGCAAGAAAATTATTAAACATGCGGGGATAAGAGAAGTGAATATTTTAAGAAAGTATTTGGGGATAAGGGTTTTTCCTATATTTTTATCTGTAAAATAGATTATGGTGATAAAAGCAAACGCGTTACAGGCGACGGAAGCAGACGAAGTGGCCAGGTATCCGTAAGACGGGGTAAAAGCAAAATTTAACGCAAGGTTCAAAACAATGTTGATACCGTATACCAATGTTACAAGTTTTGTAAGCCTTGCCGAATTTAAGGCGTATCCCGGTATTATATGCATGCACATCAAAAATATTGTCCAGATAAGAAGCGCAAGAGCCGGGGCTGAATGCTGAAATTTGGCGCCAAGAAGAAGGTTTGTCCAGTCCGAGCTTAAGGCAGAAACAAAAAGCGCGCAGGGAGCAGCCGCAAATGCCAGGTATTTGACCGAAAGGTTTATGACGCGTACGGCTTTTTCTTTTGATTCCGTGTTAATTATCACCGAAAGCCTTGGATATACAGGCGCCATAATGGCAACCACAAAGGCGTTTAAAATCTCAATTACTTTTGCGGCGCCGCCATAATACCCGGCTTCAACTGCGCCTTTCATGCTGAACAGTATCAGCACGTTTACTTTTTCATACATATAGTTAAAAAGCCCCATTGCGGCAAAAGGCAGGCTCATAATTATCATTTTTTTCAGAATGCCGGCGTCGAAAGTAAAATCGGGTTTGACCGCGTATCTGACGCACAGAAAACCGGAAACAAGCGCGCTTAAGGCGTTGGAAGCGCCAAGCATAAGTATTATCTGCGGCAGGGTGAATTTAAGTGAAATTGATATGAAAATAAAAATTGCGTTTAAGATTGAAGCAAGCCCGCCCGCAAGGCCGGATAAATGCATTTTTTCATGGCTGGACAGGGCCGCGGTAAAAGGGTTGGAAAGGTACATAAGGGTCATTGCAAAAGAAGCGTATAAAAGAGGAAGTTTAACCGCGGGATTTTTTTCAAACGTCATGGAATAAGCCGCTATTAAGGCTCCTGACACCAGTATCTGAAACACCTGAAGCATAAGCGCGTTCCCAAAAAATTTTGGGGAGCCGCTGCCGGATATTTTTATTTCCCTGACAAGAAGGCTCTGCAGCCCGAAGTCAGTTATAAAACTTAAAAGGAATATAATGGAAAGTATATATGAATATACACCCTGCATTTCCGCGCCAAGGTAACGGACAAGGGCTATTCCGGCAAGCGCGCCGAAAATTTTTCCAAGAAAAAGCGTAAGCACCTGGCTTGTAATGTTAAGGGATAATATTTTTAAATTTCCGATTTTTAGCCGTCTCCTTTAAGGGTTTTGCAACAGGATTATTATAGGATAAACGGGATAAATGTTCATCAGAAAAATCACTATTATGTATTTGCAATAATCCTGTTATTTTGTTAGTTTAACAGGGGACGCGGACTTATCCTCAGGCAGACAATTGGCAAAGACAGGAGAAGCCTTTCCGGATGGCGAACAGCTTAAAATTTAATGAAAAAATATGGGATTACGGAGTTTTGCTGGTTATGCTTTTTGTTTTTACGGCGGAACTTCTTATGCTTGGCAGGCACAGCCTTTATATGGATGAAGGGGTTTACTCCTCCGCCGCGTTAAGAATAGCGGACGGCAGCGATATTCTTCAAAGGCATTTTGAAACCGGAAAATTTCCGCTGGTAAGCGGCATTATTGCCTTTTTCATACTGATTTTTGGCAATAATGATACTGTAATAAGAATACCGGGGATGATTGCTTCGCTTTTGACATTTATTTTTATCTATAAAACAGCGGTAAAGATTTATGATAAAAAAACAGGCTTTTTAACTGCAGCCATGCTCTGTTCATCCAAATATTTCCTTGTTTTTGGGCCCACGGCGTTTATGGACCCGTTTATGACAATGTTCCTCTGCGTTTCGCTTTACCTTATAATAAGCGGCAGATACATTTCCGGCGGCTTGTTTTTAGGGCTGGCTTTTGCCTCCAAATTTACATCCATGTATTTTGTTCCTGTTTTTTTATCAGCCCTGTATTTTCTGGACGCGGGCAAAAGGAAGGCTGAAGAATATATAAAACCGGCTGTCCAAATAATAATTCCGTTTGCCGCGGTTTTTTGTACAGTTTTCATATGGGCGGCATTATTTGAATGCAACAGGCTGGTCTCTTTTACCGAGTTCAATCCCGGCAGCTATAAAGGAATTATTAATTATGAAACTTTTAAAAAGGGCCTGGAAAATTTGATTATTCTGAACAAAGAAGCTGCCGGAATTGTTAAGCCTGCTATAGCTTTAATTTCAGCGGTAATCCTTCTTTTGATTCCAAAAAATATTTACAGAAAGAAAGACATATTTATTTTTGGAAATACGCTCTTTTTTTATCTTATGATGGTTTTTATGGCTGCAAGGGGGCTTCCGGTATACGACAGATATCTTGTGGTAATAATGCCGTTTATGGCTCTGGCTTTGGCAAGGGGTGCATTTGGTATTTTTGAATTGCTGAAAAGCAGGTCAAAAGCTGCGGCAGCGGCTGTTTTTCTGCTGTTTATTGTGCTGTCCTTAATGCCTTTTAATCCAAAAATAAAAATGGGCGCCTTATATGACTTAAACGACGGTATAAAGGAAGCCGCGGAAAAAATAAATAAAACCGGAATGCCTGTCGCGGGGCTTAACTGCGGATATTATGTGATGACTTATTATTTTTACGGCGTGCTGCTTGGCGATTACGGATTTTCAGAAACAGACAGGATAAAAAATGTTTACGCGCAGGATGAAAGGGAAGGGCTTATCCTTCTTGCCATGCTTGAAAACGGCGGGATTTATGAAAATCCTGAAAGCATACCAGGAAAATTCGGCGTATTAAAAGGGCTGTACAGGGACAGGGAATTGATGCTTTACGATACCGTGAAAGCTGGCGGAAAAATAAAGTACGGAATTTACGGCCTGAAAAAAACAGGCAAGGATAAGATTCCTGTATTATTAAATTCGGGCATGGAAAAAACCGATAAATGTGTTTTTGGAGGAATTATCGCGCTGAACAGCGTGAAAATAGGCGGCGGGCGCGCGGTTTATGAGTGGAAAATGATTTCAGGCGCAAAAAAAGATTACAGGATTTATGTGCATTTTAAAGATGGCAGTGAAAGGCTTCTGTTTACCGCGGACCATGAACCCGCCAGGAATCTTGCGCCTTTTGGAAAGCAGGAAAAAGGCGCAATAATTAATGATACCGATTACATTGACAATCCGGCAATATTAACGGCCGAGACGGCGGAAATAGGGCTGTACGACAGAAAAAGCGGAAAAAGGCTTAAGGTTACTTCCGGCAGCAACAGGTTTGCCTTAAAAAACGGAAGTATTATTGCTGATTAAAAAAAGTTTGTGATAAAATACTTTTACAGAAAGCATGAACGATTATTATGCGTTAAGAAAGGATAAGAGAAAGTTGATGAAAAATAAACCGCAAAAAAGTTTTCTTTCTGTTTTTAACAGCAAGAAAATGGAAAAAGAACTTTCAATAGTGATTCCCACATACAACAGGCAAAAAGACCTGCTTGCCCTTTTAGATTCGCTTTTTAAGCAGAAGTATGACAGGAAAAAAGTGGAAATAATAGTATCCGATGACGGCTCTTCTGACGGCACCTGTGATGCAATAAAAGGACTTATAAAAAAACATTCTGAACTAAAATATGTTTATCAGAAAAACGCGGGCCCGTCTGCCGCAAGAAACAACGGCATCTTGGCTGCAGCAGGTGAAATAATAGGGTTTATTGACAGCGATGTGATAGCGGATAAAAACCTGATAAAAAACGTCCTGACAGTATTTAAACGCAGTAAAGCAGATGTGATAGAGGGCATGACCCTTTCGCTTGAAAGGGAGATAAAAAATACAGTCTTTACCCACACGGTGCAGAATAAAACAGGCGGAAGATGGATAACCTGCAACCTGTTTACGCGCAGAAAAATTATAGAAAAAATAGGCGGTTTTGATGAAGAGTTCCGCCACCCTATAAGAGAGGATACAGCCCTTGGTTTTGCAATGCTTAAAGCGGGGGCTGTGTCGGAATTTTCAGATAAAATAATAGTGTACCATCCGGTGTATAGTTCCAATTATAAAATGCTGTTTAAACTGGCTTTTTATGGTATTTACGAGCCGCTATTAATAAGAAAGTTTCCCGGATATTATTTTAAATATCTTAACTGGTTTGACAGCTGGTTTGTGCCTTCCTATTATTCCGGATATTACGCGATGCCCATATTTGTGCTGATATGGCTTTTGACAGGTAATAGTATTTTTGGATATGCGGCGGCGGCGTTTTACGCGGCTTCCTATATTATATCTGTATATGCCATGTTCAGAAAAAAAACGGTTGTTTTTAAAGACGTTATTACAGTGGGCTTTCATTATCTGTATATCCCGTATTTAAGACTGTACTGGATAATAGCCGGAATTATAAAATATTTTATTAAGCCGTTTTTTGTAAATAACTGATAGTTTTAATACACCTGTCCCGTATTGAAAAACCCAAATTTACCTTTCATTTTGCCAGATTTTTTGGTAAATTTAAGATAACCGACAAAATATTACGGGGTGGCAAAGAGTTGAAAAGGCTTGTAATAACAGCATTACTTACTGTGTTTATCACAAATGTATTTGCCGCTGACAGTCTGGCTGTCAAATATTACAAATATGCCATAACCTACCATAAGCAGAATGACCTTAATAAGGCCCTTCAATATTATAATGCTGCCGTTAAAAAGGACAAAAAAATGTGGCAGGCGTGGCTTGGGCTGGGAATGTGCTACTACAACATGAAAAAGTACCGCAACGCCAAGCTTATTTTTAAATACGTGCTTATGATAAAACCCGGCGAAAAGACGGCTGAAAAATACCTGGACATGATAAATCCAAAAATAAACGAGCCTTCCAAAACAGCCGCGACAGGTAAAAAACAGAAAAAATTAAAAGGCGATATTATGTGGCGTTCCGCGGTGTTTCCGGGCCTTGGGCAGTTTTATAACGATGAGCTTGTAAAAGGGTACATATACTCGCTGTCTTTTCTTGCCAGCACCGCTGCTGTGGTTAAATACACAATAGACCAGCAGCAGGCTGTGGACGCCTATTACAACGCCAACACTGATTTTGATGTAAAATATAAAGCCGCGCAGGACGCCAACAGCCGCGTGATTATCCCGCTTGCCATGCTGGGCACTGTCTGGCTTATATCCATAGTGGACGGTTTTATGACAGGCGCGGAATATGACAAGATAGGAATTGACATGAACAGGATGAATTCGATGATTGAAATAAAGGGCGATATGCTTGCCCTGAATATAGTCAATTACAGGTATTAATATGCGTAAACCGGCCATTATTTTAATCGCTGTCCTGATAATTGTTTTATCCGGCTGCAGGGAACTTTCACGCAAAAATCCTTATGACCCGTCTTCGGCCGATTACAAAGGAATCACCTATAAAGGGGAAGAACTTTACCCCGCGGATTTTCAGATTAAAAAAATGGCTTCAGCCGGCGGTTATATTGCCTTTGCCGGAACAAAGGAAATCTATGGGGATTGCGCCGTAAAAACCGCGGCAGGCGCTTCCATCGGCGTGTTTACCGGAATTTCTGATATCTGCGCGGATGACAGCGGAAATTTTTACGCTGTTGACAGGTCAACAGGCGTGACCGTTATAGATGCCATGAATATGACTTCTGTTTTGCCTTTTTCCACGTCTTCGGGAATTGACAGCTTATATATAGAGTGGATGGACGGCAACCTGTACATTACCAATGAATATGACAATGAAATATACCGTATTCCCGACTCCGGCGGCGCGCAGATGACCGTCTCGGTCAGCGTAACCGCGCAGGGCTACTTTACGCCGGGCGAAATTTTTAAATTTGGCGCTTCCTTATACGTTGTAAACACCCTTAACAAAAAACAGGCAATCAAATATGACCAAAACTTAAGCAGTGCGGAAGTGATAAATTTCGGCGCGAATATAATTGACGCGTGCGTGTATGGCGGAGCGCTTCAGGTATTGTCGGAAAGCGCAGTTTACAAAACTGACGGCGCGCTTGCGGTACTGCTTAAATGGGGGGATTTTGGAGAGGGACCCGGAAGGGTTTTTAACGGAAAAAGTATTGCCTATAACACCATTGACGGGTTATTATATATCCAGGACGGATCAACCATAAAGAAATTCGGGGAGTAAAAACCGTTATGAAAAAAGTTTTGTTTATCTTAATGGCTTTCTGTTTAATCGTTTCATCTGATTTGCGCGCGTTTTATGAAGAAACCGAAAGGGCGCAGACCGAAGATGAAGCCATGTCTGTTTTTCTTCAGCAGGTGGAAACCGAATCCGCCAAAATGAAAAACCCGGTGCGCGATAAGGCTATGCTGTATTTCAAAAAAGGAGAAGCGCTTTTTAAATCAAAGGATTACAAAAACGCGGCAAGGTTTTTTTACGCGTCGGTGAAAATAGACCCCACTTTTAAAGATGGATGGAAGAACACGGGATTCTGTTATTACCAGTTAAAACAGCACAAGTACGCGCTGCCTCTTTTTAAAAAAGTGCTTGAACTTGACCCCGAAGATAAGGACGCAAAGGATTTTATGGAGTATTACAATTCCTTTATAGAAAAAAAACAGAAAGCGACACAGGTCAGGGAACCCATAGATTCAATCTGGCGCTCCGCCGTACTGCCGGGGTGGGGGCAGATGCATAACGGCCAGAACTTAAAAGGCGTAATAACAGGCGCGGCTTTCGCGCTTAGCTTGGGCCTTACAATTTACAATACGGCTGACCAGCACACAAAGTACGATAAATATTTAAAGACAAATGAAAACCAGGAAGCGGCTTTTAAAAAAGCGGAAGAAGCGGCCACAAGCGCGCTTATATTCGGCCTTATAACAGGCGGGCTTTACGCTGCAGGAATTGTGGATGCCGCGTTAAATTATAATTCGCCTGACGCAAGGGCCGTGTTTAATATAAACGAAAGCGGCACATTTATCGCGTCCGCGGAATTAAGGTGGTAAATATGAAAAAACTGACGGTTATATTTATTGCCTTTGTTTTTTTAATCTCATGCAAAGACATGAAGCGTGTTAACCCGACAGACCCGCAGGCTTCCAATTATACAGGGATGCATTACACCGGAAGCATCAGCGGTTTATCAGAAGTCGCTGATTTTGACGCTTACGGAGGAAATATTTATGTTGCGGATAAAATAGCAGGAAAAGTTTATTGTTTTAATAAAAATGGAGATCAAGAATGGGAGACTCCGCAGGATTCCATTGTTTCGCCATCAGCTGTATACGCGGACTACGGCAAGGTATATATTTATGATTCAAATGACGGAGTAGTCAGCAGAATAACGGTTGGCAATTCAAATATCAGCTCATTCGACGTATTGGATTTTAACGTGCATGAATTTATAGTTGATGAAAATGAAAATTTTTATTTTGCTTTGGAAAGCGGGATATACAAGAAGTGCACGCTTCCGGCCGGAAGTTTTGGAACTGCACAGCCGGTTGCTTTAACAAGCACGGCTGACGACTGGTTTATGCAGGTATCAGATATGTGTTTTAACGGAACCAATGAAATAGTGGCAGCTGATTCAGAACTTGACAGGATTTTATTTATGGATTTAAACGGAAATTTCAGGATGAAAATAGAGCCCGGCACGGATATAAAAGGCATAGCCGTTAAAGACGGAATTTTATATGTGCCGTGCGCCGCTGGGATTATTGAATACAGCTGCGTAAACGGCAGCAAATTAAGGGTATGGGCAGATTACGGTGAAGGCAACGGCAAAGTCATAAAACCGTCTTTAATTGACACAATGGACAGCGCGGTTTACGTGGAAAACGTGTCCGACATAAAGGTATTTGAACCTTAAATATAAACCGGGGAGAAATATGGCTCGCCACAGGTTTTTTGTAAATAAAATAGCGGAAGGCAAAGCGGAAATTACGGGCGGGGATTACACCCACGCCGCGACAGTGCTGCGCATGGAACCCGGCGAAAAGATAAATGTTTTTAATTACGAACACGGGGAATACGAAGCGGAAATACAGGAAATTGACAGGCATTACGGGGTAATTAAGGTAAAAGTGGCTGAAAAATTAAGGGACAGGCAAAAAAGCACCGCGCAGATCTGTGCCATAATCTCCTTAATAAAAAAAGACAAGATGGAACTTATGCTTGAAAAGTTAACCGAGCTTGGTGTTGATGAAATAATACCGGTTATAACAAACCGCACGGTAATAAAGGTTAAAGACGAAGAAAAGAAAAACGACAGGTGGGAAAAAATAATATATTCCGCGGTCAAACAGTGCGGCAGGCTTAATAAACCGAAATTATTGCCTGTCACAGAAGGCATAGCGGCGCTTGAAACCGCGCAGCACGCGCTTAAATTTTTTATCTATGAAAAAGAAGAAAAAAATTTTCTTATAGACGAAGCGGTAAAACTTGAAGGATTTAATGAAAAGATTTATTTTATTATAGGGCCTGAAGGCGGTTTTGACGAAGCAGAGGCCGAACTTTTAATAAAAAAAGAATTTATCCCGGTAAGCATCGGCGACACTATTTTAAGGGCGGAAACCGCGGCCATATCAGCCGCAGCCGTGCTGGTGCAGGCGGTAAGGAGAAGCATGTGGAAATCCTGAAAACCGTTTTATCAGAAATTAACGCGCTTGGGCTGCAGGGCGACGCGTATTGCGAAAAAAATTTAAAGAATGAAACAATGGTAAACGACGGCGAAGTTGACCAGATAAGGCAGTCTGATTCTTTCGGCTGCGGGGTAAGGGTTTTTAAAAACGGCAGGATGGGTTTTGCCTTTTTTACGGCAGATGACGCGGCAGAGGCAAAAAAGGCGGTTAATAAAGCGGCTGATACCGCGCTTATAGAAGGATATGAAAAGTACACCCTTGTGCCTTTCTGCAAATGCGACCCGCCGGATACGGTTGATCCGGATTATAATTCCATAACCGCAAAGCTAAGGCAGGACAAAGCGCTTGAAGCTGAATCTGCCGCAAAGAAATACGGAAAAAAAGTGAAGTTTGTAAGGGACACAAACCTTACGGATATAAAAAACACCTCGTGTTACATGAACACGCAGGGAGCGGATTCATTATCTGAAAAAACATATTATTACTGCTTCACTTCGGCAATATCTTCGGACGGCGCAACGCAGGAAGCGTCCGAAGTTATGACAGGCTCCTGTTTATTTAAAGATATTGACGCCGGCAAACTTGGACGTGAAGCCGCTGAAAAAGCCGATATGCTGCTGGGAGGCGGGCCTTTAAAAACCGGAAGATACGACCTTATTCTTCCTCCGCAGGCTGCAGTGGACTTTTTGCAGATATTAGCGCCGCTGTTTTACGCTTCCAATATACGCAAAGGCAAATCGCTTTTTGGTTCAAACAAAGAAGGCGACACTGTCGCGTCCTCCATCCTTAACATAAATGACGACGCGCTTCTGGCATTTAGGGCCGGAAGTTTTGGAACGGACGGCGAAGGCACTGCCGGTAAAAACAAGATGCTTATAAAACACGGAAAACTTATGGAATTTTTATATGACATATCCTCCGCGGATTATTTTAAAAAAGCTCCGGGCGGCAACGGCACGCGCGCAAGCTTTAAAACTCTTCCTGAATGCGGTGTTTCCAACTTTTACATAGTGCCCGGCGATTCCAGAAAAGAAAAGGTTATGAAAGGGAACGGCCTTATAATAAATTCGCTTATGGGCCTGCATACCGCAGACCCGGTGTCAGGCAATTTTTCGCTTGGTTTAAACGGGTGGCTTCTGGAAAAAGGGGAAATAAAGCAGGCAGTAAAGGAAATGCTTGTAACCGGCAACATAAAGGACGTCTTGATGAATGTCAGGGATGTATGCGAAGACATCACGTTTTATTTTAATTACGGAAGCCCGACTGTTGTAATCGGCAATATGGCGGCCGCGGGAAGGTAAGGCGTTATTTAAAAATTATCAATCAGGAGAGCACGATGAAAAAAACAATAACCGGCATAATAGGGTTCCCCCTTTCACACACTTTATCCCCGGTAATGCACAACGCGGTTTTTAAAAAATACAAGATGAAATGGGAATACCGGGTGTTTGAAACAGAACCGGAAAATGTCCCTGCTGTGATAGAAAGGGTAAGGCGGGAAAACATTAAAGGGATTAACGTCACAATTCCGCACAAGCACGCGGTAATGCCGCTTCTGGACAAAATTGACCCAGCCGCGGAAAGGATAGGCGCGGTAAACACCGTCAATAACATAAACGGAGTGCTTACAGGATACAATACCGATTATCTTGGTTTTCTTGCCACGTTGAAAAAGGCAAAGATAAACATTAAAGGAAAAAAAGTGGTGATGCTTGGCGCTGGCGGGGCTGCGCACGCCGTTGGCTACGCAATAATGACGCAAAAACCGTCAAAATTCCACATTTATAATATAGATATCCCGATGACAAAAAACCTTGTTAAAAAACTGGGATTAAAAAAAGCCGTTATAGGCGATATTAAAAAAAGCGCGGCAAAGGACAAAGTGCTTGCCGAAGCTGATTTTATAATGAACTGCACATCGGTCGGAATGCACGGAAATCAGGTCGTGTATGAAATTGAAAAGCTGAAAAAAGGCGCGGTTGTTTACGACATTATCTACAATCCGGAAAAAACGGAGTTTTTAGCGCGTGCGGAAAAAATGGGCGCTAAAATAATAAACGGGCTTGATATGCTTATTTATCAGGGGAT
>JAKQNO010000108.1 GCA_029565735.1 bacterium | reverse complement strand
TTTGCGGCAAGGCCGTTTGCGCCAAGCGCGGAACCCGCGTTAAACCCGAACCATCCGAACCATAACAAACCCGCGCCAAGAACCGTAAACGGCATGTTGTGCGGTATGGGGCCAAGCGTGCCCGTATTTTTTCTTTTTCCTATTACAATGGCTGTAACCAAAGCCGCGATTCCGGCATTAATGTGGACAACCGTACCGCCAGCGAAATCAAGCGCACCCATCGCGCCTAACCAGCCGCCTTTTCCCCACACCCAGTGGCATACAGGGTCATAGATAAACGTGGACCACAGGACCGTAAATAAAAGGAAAGAAGAAAATTTTATCCTTTCAACAAAAGCGCCAAAAATTAAAGCCGGAGTGATTATGGCGAACATTGCCTGAAAAATCATAAATGCCAGGCCCGGAATGTTGGAAGCGTAATTGCTGCCTTCCTGTCCGACTCCGTTTAACATAAAGTGCTGGAAGCCGCCGATAAACTTGCCGCCTTCGCCAAAACTTAAACTGTAGCCGATTATTACCCACTGAAGGCTTATTACCGCAAGCGTGATGAAAGCCTTCATAAGTACGCTTAAAACGTTTTTCTTTCTTACCATACCGCCGTAAAAGAACCCCAGCGCCGGTGTCATAAGCATTACAAGCGCCGCGCTGATTAAAACCCACGCGGTGTCGCCCGCGCTTATGGCAGGCGCAGCCGCAACCGCAGTTTCTTCAGCAAACGCGGGAATGCAAGACAACCCAAGCGTTGCCGTGATAAACCCAATTAGCTTTTTCATTTGATTATCTCCTTTTTGTTATTAGAATCCGTAAGATACAGCAAGCGAACCAAAACCGTCATTTTCATACTGTTCATCAAGCGCAAGCTGGTATGAACCTGACAGCGTCGCGGTGAATTTGTCAATTGTATAAGTCACGCCAAGTGTTCCAAGGGCGACTGACAGCGACTTTTCATATCCCCACTGCCCAAAATTGTACCCGCATGTGACAGAACCAAAAGGCGCAAACGCGTCCAGGGTAATACTGTGCGATACGCCCGCTTCAAGATAACCGCCCGCGCCAAATGTCGGGTCATAAAAAAACTTTACATAAGGCAGGGACACCACACTTGATGATATTGTTCCAAACACTTCTGTGTCATTATTCGCCGCCACATCCGCGTATGGGAAAGTGTAAATTGTAAAGCCCGCGCCAACGCGTATTACATCAAGCCCGGGAAGCGTTTCGCTGTAACTGAAAGTGTAATCGCTCTCAGAATACCTGGCTGCATCCGCGTCATAACTGCCCCAGTACCCGAATGACAGATTGCCAAGGTTAAGGTTAAATCCCGGCTGAATCGCAAACCCTTCACTTAACTGCTGCCCTCTCCACAAATACTTTGAAACACCTGCCGTATAAATATTGCCGCTAAAATCAGCGGCTGATGCGGAGAAAGATAATAACAAAAAGCCAAGTGCCATTACTGCTGAAAACTTTTTCATCTAAGTCCTCCTTTTAGTTGTATTTGACCCGGGTTCATGACGTCCGTGCCATTGGGATGTAATAAGCATAAGTTGTGCCATGAGAAAAATGCAGAGGGACAGATGTATGGATGCACAGAGGGACGGAAGTGATGACTAAACCATAATCAATAAACAAAAACTGAAATACAAACAGGATATCAAAACCATATAATAAAAAACAAAGCACAATTCTCTGCGCGTGTTCATTATTAATAATAAAAAAATTTTCTTTAACGGGTGTGTTTTTAAACACTTAAATTAAAACGCCGCGGGCGTCAACGCCCGCGGCAGGAAGAACAAAAACAGCGGCAAAAGGAGGCAGTGAAGCAGGAGAAGCTTTCCCTTTACCGTGTTTAACATCCGTGCAAAATTAAACTGTTATGGAAATTCTTAATACTGAAATTACATAGCAATACCCGTGCCATGATTTTTTTCAATGAAAAAACTGATTATTTGCGGTTTTACAGAAAAACAGAGAGTAAAAAATGGTTATTTTTTAATCAGGAGGAAA
Source organism: bacterium (assembly GCA_029565735.1). GTDB lineage: Bacteria > Oederibacteriota > PGYV01 > PGYV01 > PGYV01 > PGYV01. Next base: position 7,728 of record JAKQNO010000108.1, on the reverse strand, counting down.
ACATAACACATTAAGCTATAGGCAATTAAGCAATAGCGTCAGCTTAATGCGCAAAATTGCTATAAATTAAAAACTTACAGCCCGTATTCTTTCATCTTTGACTTAAGCGTGTTTCTGTTTATCCCCAGGATATCAGACGTCTTTGACTTGTTATAATTTGTTTTCACCAGTATCTCTTCAATCAGCTTTTTTTCCAGCCCGCCTATTACCCCCGCGTAAACCCTGCCTTCGCCGGCCTTGTATATTTCGCTGTCAAGATATTCGTCCATTCCAAAAACTTCCTTTTTTTCTTTCCTGCCGCTGTTAACGGAATCAGGCGCAAGCGATATGTCTATTATATTCCCTTTTGCCATTATAACGGCGCGCTCAACCGCGTTTTCAAGCTCCCTTATATTGCCCGGCCATTCATATTCCATAAAAGCTTCCTCTGTTTTCGCGTCAAGGCCCATAACGTTTTTCGAATATACTTTATTGAACTTTTTGATGAAAAAGTCGGCAAGAATGGGTATATCGTCCTTTCTTTCCCTGAGAGGCGGAAGGTTAACATTAATGACATTCAGCCTGAAATACAAATCGCTTCTGAATTTGCCTTCTGATGAAAGTTTTTCAAGGTCCCTGTTGGTGGCGGCAATTATCCTGATGTCAACCTTTACCGGCTTTTCGCTTCCAAGCGGTTCTATCTCTTTTTCCTGTATGGCGCGCAGAAGTTTGCTCTGCAGGTGAAGCGGTATTTCGCCGATTTCGTCAAGAAACAGCGTGCCGCCGTCGGCTATTTCAAACCTTCCTTTTTTTCTGGCGGAAGCCCCGGTAAACGCCCCTTTTTCATAGCCAAAAAGCTCCGATTCAAGAAGGTTTTCAGGAATAGCCGCGCAGTTTACGCTTATTATTTTTTTGTCGGACCTATTGCTTAAAAAATGCAGGACTTTTGCTATCAGCTCCTTGCCTGTTCCGGTTTCGCCGGTTATTAAGACGGGCGCCATTGTGCCTGCCACGGTTTTTACCTGTTCCATCACCTTTCTTATCTTTTCGTTTTTGCCCACTATATTTTTCACGCTTGATTCGGTTTTAAGTTCTTTTCTTAATTCGGCGTTTTCATCAATCAGTTTTTTTGTGGCCTCTTCCTGCCGCTGATAACTTCTTACCCTGTACGCAAGAAGCGAAGCAAGAAGGGTAAGGGTGTCCGTAATGTCGTCAAAGTTTTCGGCGTCGGAATACTTTCTTTCAACGGCTATTACGCCAAGCACCTTTGCGCCGGCTTTTATGGGAGACGCGATAAAGGAAATCTTGCCCATTCCCGCGCGGTGAATTTTAAGTTTGTTTAAAAACATCTCTTCTTTTTCTATGTCCTGAATACCTATTGTCTGCCCTTTTAAAACCGCATTGCCTATGACGCCTTCGCCTATTTTATAAATACCTTTTTTCATCGCTTCATCGCTTATCTTAAAGCCGGCTTCCACCTTAAGGGATGACGGGTCATCCTTGTCAAACAGCACAAACATGCCCCTTAAAATATCCATTTTTTCCTTTAACACTTCCATTATGCTGTCAAACACGCCTTTAAGGTCTTCACCCTCCTCAATTATGTTAAAAGTTTCAATCAGCACGTCCTGAAGCATCATTTTTGAACGCAGCCTGTCCCCCATTTCCTGGCGCATAATAATCTGCGCAGCAAGCTCCGATACCATTGTCAGCAGTTCAAGGTCTTCTTCGGAAAAGGCATCTTCTTTATTGCTGTCAACGCTTATAACTCCTATTATTTTATTTTCCGACCTGATGGGAACCGCTATTTCAGACAGCAGCCCTTCCGTGACAGCCACATACAAAGGGTCCTGCTTTGTGTTGTTTACAAGTTTTGGAAGCCCGCTCTGCGCGGCCCATCCCGTTATGCCTTCGCCTATTTTCAGTTTTGTCCGCTGCGCCACTTTTTCATCTATCCCCTTAAATGCAATTATGTCCAGCACGCCTTCTTCACTGTTTGTCAGCATAACGCTTCCGGTTTTCGCACCGGTTAATACAAGGCAGCGTTCAAGAATAAGTTCCAGCAGTTCTTTTGTGGTGTGCGCCTTATTCATTTCAACTGCTATGTAATGGACAAGTTTTAATTTGTTTATCCTGGCTTCAAGTTCTTCTTTTAGCGATAAATCCGGTTTTTTAGCCATATTTCAGTTAACCTCCTGGTTTTTAACCTTCTTTTGAATTATATATCAATTTTTGACCACTTTCAAGAAATATCTGATTAATTTTTAACCATTATAATGATTTCGATTTACAACAATACCCTTTATTTGATACAATTGCATTACGGCACATTATTTGCTTATATAATGCCGTAATAAGAAGTAAAATAAAATTCAAATAAGAGGTGGAAAGATGGCAAAAAAAAGCGCGGTAAAAAAACCAAACCCGGCTGACTGTTTTGGGGAAAATGTCTTTAACGAAAAAAAGATGAAAGCCCTTCTGTCTCCGGCGGTTTTTAAGGAGCTTAAGAAAACTCTGGATTACGGCTTTCCAATGTCAAAATCAACCGCGGACGCGGTTGCGACAGCAATGAAAGACTGGGCAATAGGCAGGGGCGCAACGCATTACACGCACTGGTTTCAGCCTTTAACCGGAATCACCGCGGAAAAACACGACAGCTTTATAAGCCCGGTATCTGACGGCACCATTAAAATGGAATTTTCCGGCAAGCAGCTTATACAGGGCGAACCTGACGCTTCGTCATTTCCTTCAGGCGGCTTAAGAGCGACTTTTGAAGCGCGCGGATACACGGCGTGGGACCCCACTTCACCGTGTTTTTTGAAAGAAGACGCGGAAGGAGACCTTACGCTATACATACCCACGGCTTTTTATTCTTACACCGGCGTGGCTCTTGATAAAAAAATTCCGGTGCTGCGCTCAATGGAAGCGGTTTCCAAACACGCTTTAAGGCTTTTAAAAGCGCTTGGCAATACCACAACAAAAAAAGTAACGCCCACGCTTGGGCCGGAGCAGGAATACTTTTTAATTGAAAAAGAATACTTTATGTCAAGGATGGACCTTATAATGACAGGCCGCACGCTTTTTGGCGCGCCGCCCCCCAAAGGCCAGGAACTTGAAGACCAGTACTTTGGCTCCATCAAAGACAGGGTTTCCGCTTATATGACCGACCTTGACCAGGAACTGTGGAAGCTTGGCGTACTTTCAAAGACAAGGCATAACGAAGTTGCGCCCGCGCAGTTTGAAAACGCGCCGGTATTTAACACCCTTAACCTTGCCATTGACCACAACCAGATAGTTATGGATACAATGCAGCGCATAGCGTTAAGGCACGGCCTTGTATGCCTTCTGCACGAAAAACCTTTTAAGGGCGTAAACGGTTCAGGCAAACACAACAACTGGTCTTTAAGCATGGATGACGGCCAGAACCTGCTGGAACCGGGCGCGACGCCGCACGACAATATGCAGTTTTTAATGTTCCTTGCGGCGCTTATACAGGCGGTTGACAGGCACGCGGATATGCTGCGCGGCACATGCGCGTCCGCGGGCAATGACCACAGGCTTGGCGCAAACGAGGCTCCGCCGGCTATTATCTCCATTTACCTGGGCGAACTTCTTTCAGCGGTACTTGATAAGATTGAAAAAGGCGAAAAGTTTGTTGCAAAGGACGCTTCTTTCCTTCATATGGGTGTGGACCTTCTTCCGCGCTTTCCGCTTGATAATTCAGACCGCAACAGGACTTCGCCATTCGCCTTTACAGGCAATAAATTTGAATTCAGAATGGTGGGTTCCGCCATGTCTTGCGCAAGCCCGAACATAGTGTTAAACACGATAGCCGCGGAATCATTTGACGAATTCGCGACGCGCCTTGAAAAATCCAAAAACGTTAAAAAAGAAGCTTCCGCGATTGTGGCTGAAGTTATTAAAAACCACAAAAGGGTCATTTTTAACGGCAACGGATATTCAGCGGAATGGGAAAAAGAAGCTGAAAAACGCGGCCTCCCAAATGTTAAAAATTCCGTGGACGCGCATAAAGCTTTTACCACCAGAAAAGCAAAAGATATATTTGCCAAATACGGAGTGCTTTCCAACGAAGAACTTCACAGCAGGTATGAAATTTACATTGAACAGTACGCAAAGATAATCAACATTGAAGGGCAGACCGCTTTAAAGATGGCTAAAACGCTCTTTATTCCCTCTGTCATCAGGTACGCGGAAACCCTTTCTGACGCCGTAATCAAGGCAAAACAGGCCGGCGTTTCAACAAAGACACAGTCCCAGCTTTTAGAAGAAGTTACTTTCCTTCTTGAATCTGCCGTTAAAAAAACCGCAGCGCTTGAATCTGAACTGGCAAAAGCCGCAAAGATACAGGAAACGGTTAAAAAAGCGGAAACTTACAGGGACAATGTTTTTACGGCCTTTACATCATTAAGGGAAGACATAGACGCGCTGGAAACAATTATGCCGGAAGCGGCGTGGCCCGTGCCGGTTTATTCGGAGATGCTGTTTAACCTGTAAGAACAACGGCCGAGGGACAGATGGTCGGAGGGTCAGAGGTTCGGTAAAACATAAATACAATAAAAAAAGCCCGGCTTTGCAGCCGGGCTTTTTTATTACATAAACAACTTATTGATTATCTTAAGTTATAAAAATTTGCCCTTCCATTATACTGTGCCAGTTCGCCAAGCTCTTCTTCTATCCTTAACAGCTGGTTATATTTGGCGATACGGTCGGTCCTGGAGAAGGAACCGGTCTTTATCTGGCCGGCGTTGGTCGCGACAGCGATGTCCGCGATTGTCGCGTCTTCTGTTTCGCCGGAGCGGTGTGAAACAACCGCGGTGTAGCCCGCGCGTTTTGCCATTTCAATCGCGTCAAATGTTTCCGTAAGCGTTCCGATCTGGTTGACCTTGATAAGGATTGAATTCGCGATGCCTTTTTCAATTCCCTGCTTTAAAATGGCGGGATTTGTCACAAACAAATCATCGCCGACAAGCTGTATTTTGTTTCCAAGTTTTTCAGTTAAAAGCTTGTGCCCGTCCCAGTCATGTTCGGACATTCCGTCTTCAAGGGAAATTATCGGATATTTTTCCGCAAGCTTTACCCAGAAATCAACCATCTGCTGTGATGTAAGCTGCTCGCCTGATGATTTCTTAAATATATATTTCCCGTTTTCATAAAATTCGGACGAAGCCGCGTCTATCGCGATAAAAATATCCTTGCCCGGTTTGTATCCGGCTTTTTCAATGGCTTCAACAAGAAGCTGCAGGGGTTCTTCGTTTGATTTGCAGCTTGGCGCGAATCCGCCCTCGTCGCCGACTGCCGTGTTGTATCCTTTTCCTTTTAAAACAGACTTTAACGCGTGGAATGTCTCTGCTCCCCATCTCATTGCTTCGGAAAATGACGGCGCGCCCACCGGCATTATCATAAATTCCTGTATGTCCACATTGCTGTCGGCATGCGCTCCGCCGTTTATTACGTTTGCCATCGGAACAGGCAGTTCTTTTGCGTTAAATCCGCCAAGGTAGCGGTAAAGCGGAAGGCCGTGAAGCTGTGCCGCGGCCTTTGCCGCGGCCATTGAAACTGCAAGTATCGCGTTGGCGCCAAGTTTTCCTTTTGTCGGCGTGCCGTCAATTTCTATCATCTTTTTATCAAGGCCTGCCTGGTCCGCAACATCCATTCCCTTTAATTCTTTTGCTATCTTTTCGTTTACATTATCAACGGCTTTTAATACGCTTTTGCCGCCCCATTTTTTCTTGTCGCCGTCGCGCAGTTCAACCGCTTCTTTTGTGCCCGTGGAAGCGCCTGAAGGAACAGCCGCCCTTCCCACAATGCCGTCACAAAGCACTACATCCGCCTCAACTGTCGGGTTTCCGCGTGAATCTATTACCTGCCTTGCATGTACCCTTTCTATGCAGCTCATTTCACTACCTCCTGTAGATTAATAAAATTGGTTTATTTTACTGCGGTTTTAAACAACGGGGATTATGATACACCAAAAAATAGGGCAGGTAAAGGGGAAAGTAACGAAAACGAGGGACGGAGGGACAGATGCACGGAGGGACGGTAAAATCTGTCCCTCAACCGGAAATCTTCGCAATGATACCGTTATTATTTAAACTGCCGCGGGATTAAGACCTGCGCAATCATCCGGTGTTCCTTCCGTCCCTCTGACCATCCGACCTTCCGTCCCTCCGGTTTTTAAGCCGTTTTCCTTACCACCAGCTCCACTTTCATTATCTTTTCATACGGCTGCGACCATGGTTCATTGATTCCCTTTACAGCCATATCAAACGCAAGCTTTCCCATTTCATCAATTGGCTGGCGGATGGTTGTAAGTTCCTGATCCCCTGACGCTTCCACGTCATCAAACCCTACTACAGCCATGCATTCCGGAACCGTAATTCCGTTTTTTCTGGCTTCATTTATAAAACCCTGCGCCACATAATCGCCTGCCGCCACGAATACAGCCTTCGCGTCGTTCATAAACATATACCGAAAAGCGTCTTTTCCCGCTTTATAGTTGTATTCTTCCGCCTCCCACTTCATATGTTCCGGAAACTCTATTCCCTTTTCTTTCAACCCCCTTGTAAAACCTTCAAACCTTAACCTTTGCGACTGCGCTTCCTTTAACAATCCCGAAATGAACCCTATTTTATTGTATCCGCACTGCGCCAGATATTTGCCGGCTTCATATCCGCCTTTTTCGCTGTCTGACACAACCCTGTATGTATTTGTACTTTCGCCTTCAATGACAACCGGGGCTATTCCTGATTTTAAAAGCTGTTCTTTATGCCCTTCGCCCAGATTAAAAGACATTATTATCGCGGCGCCGGCTTTTTTTTCTTCTGCTATTTTCCCGTAAATATAATCCATTCCGCCTTTTTTATCCGCGGCTTTTGCCGTGTAAACAAGCAGGTCATAGCCCGAATCATAAGCCCTTGCCTGAACCGCCCAGAGCATCTGAACCGTATACATATTACGAAGGCTTGGAACTACCACCGCTATATTCTTTGTCCCGTTCATATTTCCTCCATATTTATTATTCCGCGGTAAATTCAACTCCGGACATCATCACTTTGTGTTCCGCGGTCTCTCCGCCTATGTATCCCTTCCCGTCAATGTACCAGTGATTTTCCTCTTTAATCTTTCCGTCGCCCTGATCCATTAATATACGCACACGCCACGCTTCTTTTTCTTCCCCTTTAAACAGCACCTTTTTCATTTCAACAGTTTCCATGTCCATTTTTATTTTTCTGTTTATCACAATAGGCCAAAGCATTGCCGCGGCCTCTGTTTTCTGCTGCCACTTTTCACCCTGAATAAAAGGATATTTTACAAAAAGCACTTCTTTTTTTAAAACAACATCATAGCTTAGAAATTTAAAGAGAGGATACGGATACCTTATAAGTTTCATATACGCGCCGGACTCCTCCGCCCGGACAAAGAAACGCACGTCAAAACCCGGCACATTGTAAAAATAATAATTCTTCCCGTCTATTTTGCGCTCTTCCGCGATTACAGCTTTCACTTTAAGGATTTTTTTAGGCTCTGACTTAAAATACCCCTCGTAGGTCCACGTGTCATTCACGTTAATCGGGTACCAGCTCTCCGCGTTCATTACGCCGGATATAACAGCCGTGAAAAACAATATCAGAATAATTTTTTTTGCCATATCATACCGCCTTTATATATTCAAATTTTTATATCACTGATGGCAGTTTTTTAAAACTCCCATCCCCCGCGCACTGTTTT
>JAKQNO010000068.1 GCA_029565735.1 bacterium | reverse complement strand
GGCGTTGATAACGTCCTTTACGCGGCTGCCGGGGATACGTCTTCGGGCGGCGGCGATCTTATGGACAAGATAAACAAGCTGTATGACCTTGTCAAGGCGTATATGACGGATATGATGCGCACCGAAAAGAAACTTGATGATATTTTAAATACGATAGGCGATTTAAGCGCCAAGAAGAAAGAAATAGAAATGAAACAGGACAAACTGCTGAATTCGATAGGGATGAGGATTAACGGCGAATCCAACGCTTATATGACAGACCTTCTGTTATTCGGCAATCAGTTTCAGTCAGCCGGACTTCCTGTTGAACGCGTAAGGCCTATAACACAGTATGTTGATTTGAAATTTTCCCTGCGCCCAAGAAAAGACATGTACGCGGAAGCCACATTCAGGCTGGAAAATATGTTTGGCGGTTTCTGGGGCAGCAAAGATGTTTATGGTTTAAGAAGGTTCTTTATTCAGGGCGATATGCCCGTGTCGTTTGTATTCGGTGATTTTCAGGGAAAACAGACGCCCTTTACACTGTGGGCAGTTGATGATGAAAGGCCTTTTGAGGCAAAAGTGTTTGCGGATAAAAGGGATATGAATAAAAATGAACTTTATCTTCTTGATAATTCCTGGCCTTTAAACGGCGGTAAGGTTCAGACGATTGTGGAACTTTTTGATTCGGTTGATGTTAATATGATGGTTCTTGGAGCAAGGCTGGGAGAAAACAGCAAACCCGGTTATGACGGCGCCACATACATTCACGACCAGTATATGCTTGGCGGAAGGGTAGCCACAGATTTTTCTTTAAGGGATATGCTTGAAATAGGGGTTAACTATAACGAAATTATAGACGCCAAAGACACAGGTACGCAGAACATTCCGTGGGCCACTTACGCTTCTACCGCGCAGCCCGATGTTTTTAATAATTATGTTGTATCCGGCGATGGGGCTTTAAAATTTGCTTTTGGAGAAGGCGATAATACGGGATATGTTAAGATAGACGGCGAATTTGCCAAGTCAATGTACACTCCGAAAAAAGGCAGGTCATGGAGGCAGTGGTATTATGACAGCACAACAGGCTATCAGTGCCTTACGGCAACAAGCCATCATTTTGCCGAAGGGACTGCTTTAAAAGCGGGATTGGAAGCAAATTATTTCAACACAACAGTTGAAGTCAGCTATAAAAACGTTGGCAATTCATTCACGGCCTACGCGGCGCAGACAAGGATATATAATGAAGCTGATAACTTTGAATATCTTACGCAGAATAATACGTGGAACATTAATCCCGGCGTAGGGCTGCCGCCTGCTTATATGATAGGCGGGGAGGTATATCCGTTTACCCAGTATAATCCTGTTATTGTAATCAAAAGGACCGGCATCGCATCAAGGCCGGGCAACCTGTATTCCTATCCCGTGTATGAAAATGCCACAAATCCTTACGGTGATGCAACGCCAAACAGGTCGGGTATTAAAATTGCGCTTAGAGGCGACTACCTTGACGGAATGATTTCGCCGTCATTTAAATTTGAAATGGCTTCAGAACCGGAACCGCTTGTAAAGAAAAAACCAAATAATTATACCGTGATAGAAGCGGGCGCAAGGGCTGAATACTGGCAGATAGCGGTAATAGGCGGCGTAAAGATGGAAAGCGTAAAAAATGACGCTGCCGGCAATTCCAAAGTTGCTTTTGATTCCACGGGAATTGACCTTGGAATAGAATACCAGATTATAAAGAAAAAACTGCTTGCGTATTTTGGTTTCAAAAGTAATAGCATTAAAGGATTTGACACATATATAGCGGGGGCGGGCGCTATTGCTCCCATGGCGCAGATAAGGTATGACCATACAATTACAAGCCTTGGCGGTGGAATTGAATTTAAAGTGGCCAAACCCGTCAGCATGGGACTTTACTTTACAAACACGCTTATCCAGGATAATGCGGTTGTAAAGACGGCGGAAGATGCCGTCTATTACGGAAAAACGATAGGCACAAAAATGTCTGATTACAACAGTTTTAACGCGCAGGAACTTGGCGCAAAGATAAGCATTCTGTTCTAGTAATTGTAGAGACGCAATATATTGCGTCTAAGGCAGTTTTGTTCTTTATCGCAGAGGCGCAACGTGCTGCGTCTAAGGCGGAAAAATTGCATGGTGTGTTTCATATCCCGGATATTTTGAAGCGGTTAATGTAAACTTTTTGTCAGGTAATTCCGTCAAACTGGCAGAAAGAAATAATAAAAAATATTTTTAAAGGAGGCAATAAAATGAAGAAAATCGCGGTTATGGCAGTACTGGTACTGGCTTTTTCGGCGGTGTTTGTTTACGCGGAAAAACCAAAAACGACTTTAAGCATCGTATCTGAAGGCTTCACAATTGACGGTTCGCTTGCGGACTGGTCGGCAATCACGCCTGTTGTTCTTGACAGCGCGAAGATGTTAACGCACGGCAAAACGGAATGGGCTGGCAAAGAAGTTCAGTCAGGAAAAGTATATGTTGCTTTCACGCAGGACGCGCTGTATGTGGCGGCTGAAGTAAAAAGCCCCAAAGGAATTGCAAACAATAATGTGGGTAAAGATATGTGGAACGGCAATGCCGTGGAAGTATTTGTGGGATTTGACAATTCAGACCCGGAAAGGGAAATGTACACGGAATCAGATTATCAGCTTGGCTTCAACCCCGGGAAAATAAACAAAGAAGGCAAAGTAATCAACAAACCGGAAGTGTTCTGCTTTAACATGGAACAGTCTGTGGCGGGTTCGAAAATAAAGGCAAAAAAGATTAAAGGCGGATATATTCTTGAAGCAATGGTTCCCGCGTCATTCTTTCCGGCGTGGAACGTTGCAAGCGGAAACGAAATATCGTTTGACATAAGCATTGATGACCAGGGTTCCAAGGGAGCTGCAAGAAAGCTTCAGTTCACATGGTCCGGATACGCGGAAAGCTATAAGAATCCCGCCGGTTGGGGAACCGCTGTTTTAAAATAAAAAGACAGTGATATATAAAATGAGGGAGGTACAAAGCAATATGAAAAAAGCTCTGGTAACGGCAATAGTTGTACTTGCTGCTGTCGGGATAATATTCTCAGCATGCAGCAAGAAAAGAACGGTTCCAATTGCGCCTGAAGATTTGGGCACGGCAACATACACGCATACATTTACCAATACGCCGACAGCAACAAATACATGGGATACATCTATTCCCACAAACACATTTACACGTACTTTTACCAGCACTCCGACCAATACGCCTATTCCGAAACCTGCGGGCTGGATAGATGACTGTGAAGACATTTACGGTCCAAACCAGAATGATTTCCAGGTAACAGGCGGGCCGGTTTTAAATTCCGGCGGTTATTGGATAACTTATGACGATAACTCAAAGCAGAATAATGGAACATCTTACGTTTGGCCTATGTCTGATACATGGGCGGAGAGAAAAGCTGTTTCTCCTATACCTTTTTCAATGTCAGCACCCGGTTATGATGGTTCTTCTTATGGTACCGCTTTTGCGGCGCGTGTCACAGGATATGTAACGGGCTGCGAAGGCGGTTCGGGCAGCTGGTGGTTAGACACCACCTGCACCGGCGCAGGAACAATTACTATATATAATCCTGCTGATGAGACAACTGTATTCAGGTTTGGTTTCATTGGTATGGGCTGCCAGCTTACGCCTACAGCAGGCGAAGGCGCCACAGGTTATACTTCAGGAATGACCGGCGTTGCCGGCCTTATTGACGACCCGCTGGACTGTCAGGAAGTTGATATTTCGGGCTTTACCGGAATAAGGTTCTGGTATAAAGGCGACGGAATGAACTGGAGAGTAAAGATACCGTATACCAACCCGCTTAACTGCGACGGAAAGTATCATCCTGAAATGCCGGTTGGAGAAGAAGCTGCGATAATGTCTACGGCAAGTTATACAAAAGCCAACGATGCCGGCTACAATATTATGGCCAGCGCCACGGATTGGACATATATAGAGATACCGTTCTCGTCGTTTGCTTATGAAACATGGGGCGCTCCGCTTACGACAGACTGTTCTGCACCGGGCGGAGATTGTGCAATTACGACAGTGCTTCAGCATGTGAAACAGATACAGTTCCAGACATTCGGAGATCCCGCGGCAGCGAACCGTTATCCTAACGGCCGCGAATTGTGGATTGACGATATAGAACTTTATTAATATTAATTAAAGGCAATACTGATATAAATCCGGCCGCGGGTTAAACCGCGGCCGGACAGAACTTATATAAACAAACAGGAGTTAAAAAGTGAAAAAAATCAAATTCATAGCATATATAACCGCCGCGATGTTTGTTTTAACTTCCTGTGCCGGCGTGGTTGAAGTAAAAGCCCCGGGGATTACGGGCGGAAAGATAGAGGCTAAAGCTGAAAAGAAAAAATTCAAACCTGTGCTGTTCGAGGACTTTGAAGCCGGAACAGCCGTTGGTTCATATTCATATGCCAATACGGGCGGAAACGCTTCCGCTGAAAAATTTGTCGCCACAATGGACGAAAAGCACGGCGGAAACTACTCCGCTTTTTCCTCTTTTGACACCGGCGCTGACGGCGCGTGGGGCGTGGGTATAGGCACGCAGAGCGCGTACGGCGGCGGCTACATTGACGCCAAAGAAAGGGACACGCTTTCCGTGTGGGTAAAAGCTCCGGCAGGTATGCCTTTTTACTTTTTCTGTAATGAAGCCCAGGATAACGGCGGCGACGGGGAATTTTGGAACTCGCCCAACCAGACAGGCACAGGAAAATGGGATTTATATGAAATAAGCATGGATGATTTTTATAAAAACATATATTCAGGCAATCAGGAAGGTAATAATGCCGTGGATATGACGGCAATGGGCACGGTGGGCCTGCAGTTTGCGGGTTCGGTAGGCAAGGGAACTGTATATATAGATGATGTTTATTTTAAATAACCCGGAGGATGACTTGAAAAAAACAATTTTAATATCCCTGTTCACGGCGTCTTTATTTTTAATTACCTCATGCGCGGGCGTAATTTCATTCAGAAAGCCGGGAACCGCAAGGGTTTCAAAGGCAGCCGCGGGTGCTGAATTAAAGCCCGTCCTTTTTGATGATTTTGAAAGGGGCAATATTCCAATGACATATTCCTACGCCAACACGCAGGCTGCGGCTAATATGTCAAAATTCGCGGTATCAGGCGACGAAAAACATGAAGGCAGCAGCTCTGCGGCTTCAGCTTACGACACAGGCACCAGTTCTGAATGGGGCTGCGGCGCGGCGCTTGCCAGCGCGTATGCCACGGAAGGTTATATTGACGCGGCAGGAAGAAAGTTTATAACGGCATGGGTGCTTGCCCCGGAAAACACCACTTTTTATTTCTTTGTAAATGAAGCCGCGGCAAACGGCGGCGATGGCGAATACTGGAATTCGCCAAGCCAGACAGGCGCGGGGAAATGGGCGTATTATGAAATTCCGTTTGATGAATTCTTTAAAAACATATATTCCGGCTCGCAGGCCGGCAATAACGACATTGACCCTTCTGCCATCGGCGTTGTTGGCGTGCAGCTTGGCGGTATGCAGGGCAAAGGGACAATATATCTGGATGATATCTGGCTGAAGTAAAATCTGTTTATTCGGTTAATCAAAAGGCGGCCTTTACGGCCGCCTTTTTTATTTAACGGGGTTTTAAAAATGCGGTTTTAAATCGGGGATTAATGGGGTATAATATTTAAAATTATTAATCCGGAGGGCATATGAAAAAGGGAATTATTTTCTGTTTCTCTTTGTTTTTATTATCTGTTTGTTCCGTTTTCGCGGAAACAGTGATGACAATTAAGGAATTTTACGGCGGTTCTGTTGATTTCCGCGCCGCAATTCAGACAGATGCTTTTTATGGCTCCCGCGGCGACGGTTTAAGGGCCGGCGGAACGGTTTCCACCCTTGATTTTCACCAGAGTTTTACATCGTACAATCCTGCCTGCCTTGCATTTATGAAAACAGCCACTGCTTCGCTTGGGCTTATTCCTGTATCGCTGGGGATGGACACGGGAATGATTGCCTCTTTTGCCGGTCAGAGCGTTGAAAGCATAATCAATGAAAACCTTGAAGAGTCATTTAATGATATGACAAAAACCGCGGGCGTTACCACATCCGTTGATTCCATAAAAGGGCACATAGGACAGCCGCCGGGGATTACTTCGCTGGAAATAATGGTGCCTTTTGCGGATAACGGCGCCGGTTTTGGTATAGCCAGGGAAGAAAAATTCACGCTGGAATTTGACATGCTGTTAAACGGGGCTGAAATGTTTATTAATATAACAGATGATGAAAACTCCGTGATAGACGTGGACGCGCGCGCAAA
>JAKQNO010000039.1 GCA_029565735.1 bacterium | reverse complement strand
CTTCAAAAATAGAGGTTTCGGGCGGAATTAATATGAGCAATATCCGGGATGTCGTAAAAACAAGGCCTGATTTTGTGTCCATAGGCTCCATAACGCATTCGCCTCCTTCAATGGATATAAGCTTAAGGATGATAAGCTGATCAAATCTATGTTTAAGCGGACTTTAAAGAGTGCCATAAAAAATAGAATTCTGAAAAATATCATATTGTTTGACTGTATAGGATCCACTAATTCATATCTGATGAAAAACCAGCTCCCGTCAGGCACGGTGGCGGCCGCCCGCGTGCAGAAAGAGGGGAAGGGAAAGCACGGCGCAAGATGGATTTCGGCAGAAGGCGGGCTGTGGTTTTCTTTTATTATCCGTAAAAAAATCAAAATGCCGTATATGTATGTCGTATTGTCATCGGTTGCTGTTGCCGATACGCTTAAATCTTACGGCGTTAAACCTTTGATAAAATGGCCCAATGATGTCCTTGTTTCCGGCAAAAAAATATGCGGCATACTTATAGAAAATAATCACTACGAAAGCAAAATAGTCACGGGCATAGGTATTAATATTAATAACGATGTGCCGTCAGAAGGCGGCATTAACGCGGTATCATTAAGCCGGCTTCTTGGCGGTAAAATTGATATTGATAAATTTTTTATCTCTTTAATCAGAAGGATTGACAAAAATATTGCGGGTTTAAAAGATCACCGCGCAGGCCTTATAGCTTCATGGATTAGATATCAGAGCGATATTTCAGGAAGAAAGATTAAATTAATGTCAGGCGGCAGGCAGAAAACATATACCGCTTTAAAAGCGACAAAAAAGGGTACTGTAATCACAACGGAAGGAAGAGAACTTAAAGGTGAGGTTTTTTTCCTTTAGAGTTTAACAGCCTTTCCAGCATCAGCAGGCTGGTGATTGTCTTTGCGTCGCGGATTTTTCCTTTTTCAATAAGGTTAAGCGCCTTATCAAGTGTAATTTCAATCACTTCAATATCCTCATCCCAGTCAGGTTTTTTAACGGCGGGAGTTAAACCTGTGGCAATATATACATCCATATTTTCATTCATAACGCCGGGGGTGGGGTAGAAATTCACAATTTTTTTGAACCTTTTTGCCTTATAGCCGGTCTCTTCCATAATTTCACGCTTTGCGCAGGCAAGCGTGGATTCGCCCTTATCCCTTGTGCCTGCGGGCGCTTCAATCATATACATTTTGGCCGCGTACCTGTACTGGCGTATAAGGATTATTGTTTTATTTTTTAGGTCAAGAATGGGAAGTATTACCGCGGAACCGGGGTGCGTGATAAGGTCGCGCTTCAGCTTACGCCCTTTAAGGCTTATGATATCGCTGAATACGGTTATATTTTTTCCTTTATATCCAAGGCGTCTGGACAGAAGTTTTTCGGGTGTTTTCATATTTTGCCTTTTTTTCTGCAGTCTATTATTCCTTTTTCGGTGGCAATTATATCCATCTTAATGTCGTGCGCTTCCGCGGGTATTTTTTTTACAATCTGGCATGAAAAAGCAAGCGCTGCTTTAACGGTTTTTTTTGGCAGTTTTTTTAAAAATCTGTCAAAGTATCCCTTGCCAAAACCTATCCTGTTTCCATGCCTGTCAAAACCTATGCCAGGCGCGATAACCGCGTCTATTTTTCTTATATTTGGCAGCTTTGTCTTTGTTGCGGGAACTTTGATTCCATATGCGTCTTTTTTAACAGGATGGCCTTTTTTTAGAATCACGGGTACTATGTCGTTTCCGCGCACCCAGGGGACGCATACAACCGCGCCGGTTTTGTGAAGGTAATTGATAAGAACGGTTGTTTTTACCTCGCTTTGTGTGCTGATATAGGCCATAACTGTCATGCCCTTATGAAAGGGAATAGCTGATAAGAGTTTGTTGGTGATGATTCTGCTGAAGGCGGAAACTTCTTTGTCCGGGATGCAGTTTCGCTTCAGGCGGAGCTTTTTTCTAAGCAGATGTTTATCCATAACAACATACTACAATAAATTACCGTCCGTTTCAAGACGGCGAATTGTGGAGAATAGCGGTTTAAGCTATATGCAGATAAGCAAAAGCGATTGAAAAATATAGCAAAAATACGGGGAAATCTTAATTTAACTGTTTTTTCTTTGCTTATGCTTAATTGTATGTTTTTTCACATATCTGCCTTTGTTAATTTAAACGCTTAAGTATTGACTTTTAATAATATTCTGCTATTATTAGTAAAACTTCTCAGGAGGGTAATGCAAATGGTTGATATGCCCCAGAATAAAAGAGAGTTCACAAGAATAAACGCCGAAGCGCATGCCATATATAAAGTGCTGGGCGATCCCATTGACCTGTCAGGGACAGGATATTTAAAAACCACAACCAAGAACATATCAAAAGGCGGCTTATGCATCAGCGCGCCGCGAAAAATAGCAAAAGGATATATAGTAAAAGTCGGGCTGGAACTTGACACTGCGGAAAAGCCAATAAACGCGTTTTGCGAAGTTAAATGGTGCGCAAAAACCGGATCTGAATTTGAAGCGGGACTGAAATTTTTAAGCCTTGAAGAGAAAGATATGGAAAATATAAGGGAATACATAGCCGGAAATACAAATATTCATTAGCATCCAATTCAGGAGGCTTTAATGTCTTTGCAGCGCAGGGAAGTCAGGTCACACGAAAGATATGAATGTAATGCCACTGCCTCGTATAAAAAACTTGGGGAATATATAAGTTCCATTGATATCGGATACAGGTGCGCGAAGGCAAAAAATATAAGCAGGGGCGGAATCTGCATGCTTTTGCCGGCGCCTGTTGAAAAAGGGGACGTCCTTCTGCTTGATGTAATTCCCGAAGGTTCTTCATCCGCAATAAACGCCATATGTGAAGTAATGTGGTGCTGCAAGTCAGGCGAAAGTTATGAAGCGGGCCTTTCTTTCATAAATACCGATGAAAAGAATCAGCGTCATATAGAATCCCTTGAAAACAATAAAAAATTTCCTGTAAACTGAAGCCCTCTCCGGTTTAAAACCTTTTACTTCTTTTATATAAAGTATTGATACTTTTGTTTTTATGGCTTATATTAAGTATGCCTGAAAGGAGGGTGAATGGAATTTTCAGCCGCTGTTCTGTTTATAGGCCTAATAGTTTTTTTTGCTCACTTTTTTGCCGCGACTTTTAACCGGACAAAGATTCCTGATGTGCTTCCTCTTGTATTAACCGGCATAATTGCAGGCCCTGTATTAAACTTTATAAATCCCGAAATATTCGGCAGGTTCGGTGAAATTTTCAGCACGCTTACCCTTGTTGTAATTCTTTTTGAGGCGGGATTATGCCTTGATATATCCGCGGTTAAATCCTCCGCCGGAAGGGGCGCTGTTTTTGCGCTGTTGACGTTTATTTTTACGCTTGTTTTTGTGGCTGCGCTGTCACATGTCTTTTTGGGGCTGGGCCTGCTGCAGGCGGCTGTGTTCGGCGGCATCCTTGCCGGGGCGGCGCCTTCAATTGTAATACCGATGCTTAGAAAAATGAGCGTTAGCCGCAACATAATATCCGCCGTTGTATTTGAAACCACAATAAGCGAAGTCCTTTCAATAATTTTTGTGCTTCAGATAATACCGGCTTCCGAAGGCGCCGGTTTTAATCCCGCGTATATTACCGGAAGGACTTTACTGGCTATTGCTGCGGCTGCAGCTGCGGGTTCTGCCGCCGCGCTTTTCTGGTCAATGATGTTAAATAAGGTGAGGCTTCTGGAAAACAGCGCTTTTACGACGCCTGCTTTTGTTTTTATAGTGTTTGGCGGAGCGGAACTTGCCGGTTTTTCAGGGGCAATTGCCGCGCTTTGTTTTGGAATAGTGCTTGGAAACGTAAAGGATATAAATATAGGGCCTGTCAAACATCTTAATGTGACTCTGAATGGCACGGAAAAAAGTTTTATGGCGGAAGTTGTGTTTCTTATGCGTACGT
The DNA here is from genome assembly GCA_029565735.1 of bacterium. GTDB lineage: Bacteria > Oederibacteriota > PGYV01 > PGYV01 > PGYV01 > PGYV01. The sequence goes on along the minus strand of JAKQNO010000039.1, from coordinate 46,806 downwards.
TTTTTTTCCTTTATATAGGGATATCAATGAAACCGGCAGGTTTTGACACCGTTATCTTTTCTGCGGTCCTTACGGCGGTTATACTGGCGGCAAGGGTTATATCCGCAAATATGTCATTTAATAAAGAAGAGAGCCGGTTTGATATAACAGCCGCCGGAGTTATGGTTTCAAGGGGGCTTGCATCCGCTGTTCTTGCAGGAATGCCGGCGCAGGCGGGGATGGAAGGGGGCGAAATTATAAGGGATACGGTTTTTGCTGTTATACTCTTTTCCATACTGGTTAATTCTTTTTTGTCATACTCGGTTGAGCGGAAAAAGGCTTTTTATAAATTTGTATCGGCTTTTTTCCGGCGTTTCTCCGGCGCGCCGCCGGAACCGCCGGGGGATAAAAATATTGAATAAAACTTTTTTGTTTGAATGTGAAGGTAAACTTATATATAATTGATTAGGGTCCGGAATAATTTATTATACCGGAGGGATTATAGGGCAGTCGGGCCGCTGTCTTTTGAAATTAAAGCGTGGAAAATCAGAGTGTATTTCCCGCGGAAACGGCGGTAAAAATGAAAAGATTCTTTCTGCTAATTTTGCCTGTATTAATAATAATTCTGGCCGGTTTTGCCGGCATTACATATTTCAGGGACAGGGCTGAACGCTTAAGAATGATGGATGAACTAGCCAGAAAAGTAAAGGCTTTGGCTGAATCTTCTGAAAGCATGGTATTGACATCCCTCAAAACCAAAAATTATACTCAACTGAAAAAATTTGCAGGTTCTTTCGAGAAGAGGGAACGTATACAGGGCGCTCTTATTTATGAAACCGCAGGGAAAAAGGTAATAATATCTTCAAGTATTAAAGAACTTGAAGCTGTTCTAAAACAGGAAGCGGTAAAAGCTGCAAAGGTGAAAAAATCTTCCGATTCTGTTTTAGAGACCGCCGCAGGCGGTATTTATTCTTATGCGGTTCCCGTGATTGATAATAATAAGTATGTTCTGGGAGCCGTTGTAATTGCCCACGACGCTTCATATATTGATAAGTTATCCGGTGAAATGTGGCGTTTAATGGCTCTTTATATGAGCCTTCTTGCGCTTCTTCTGATTATAGTTATTCTTCTTCTTTCGCGTACTTTGTTTATTATGCCGCTTATTAAGCTTACGGAATGGTTTAAAAAATTCCAGTCAGGCGAAATAAATTACAGCACGCAGGTCAAATCAGGGGATGAATTTGAAAAACTTATCAATGAAGTTGAACAGGTGGCTTTAAGCCTGAGGATAGCAAAAAAAGCCGCAAATGAAGAAGCATCCATAAGGACAAAAAAGACCGAGGCGTGGAATGACAGGCGGTTAAAAGATCTTGTCAAAGCGAAAATAGGGGATAACGCTTTTTTTGTCGTTTCTAACAGGGAACCTTATATGCATGTTACTGATAACATAACCGGTAAAGTAAAATGTATTGTTCCGGTAGGCGGTGTTGTTACCGCGCTTGATCCTGTGATGCGGGCAAGCGGCGGAACATGGATAGCGCATGGTTCCGGCGATAAGGACCGGGAATTTGTAAATTCAAGGGACAAACTTGGAGTGCCTCCTGATAATGAGAGGTACATTCTAAAAAGAGTATGGCTTACAAAGGAAGAAGAGGACGGTTATTATTACGGTTTTTCAAATGAAGGGCTGTGGCCTCTCTGCCATGTAACCCATACAAGGCCGGTTTTCAGGCGCGAAGACTGGGAGATGTATATTAAAGCAAACCGGAAGTTCGCAGATGCCGTGCTTGAAGAACTGCCCGGTGGAAGCCCTGTTGTGTTTATCCAGGATTATCATTTTACGCTGTTGCCGCATATGATTAAGGAGCAAAGGCCTGACGCTGTAGTGGTGCTTTTTTGGCATATTCCATGGCCGAACCCCGAAATATTTTCCATCTGCCCGTATTATAAAGAAATACTGAAGGGAATGCTTGCCTGTGATATTGTGGGATTTCACACGCAGTTTCACTGCAACAATTTTCTTGATACTGCAAACAGGCTGCTTGAAAACCGCATTGACACGGAGAAATTCAGCGTTGTCATGAATGGCCATGAGACATTTATAAGGCCTTTCCCTATAAGCGTTGGAGGGTACACACACACGGAAGTTGAAGCAGCGGCCGTTTATGCCAAAGAAAAGCTTTGTCCGGCATACGGGCTTGAAGGCATTAAAACAGGCGTGGGAGTCGACAGGATTGATTATACAAAGGGCATTGTGGAAAGAATAACCGCATTAAACAGGTTTTTTGAGAAGTATCCGGAGCAGAAAGGCAGGTTTACATTTATACAGATAGGCGCGCCAAGCAGGACAAATATAAAAAAGTATAACGAACTTATAAATGAAATAGACGCTGAGGTGGATAAAATCAATCTTGCTTACGGTACGGAAAACTGGAAACCTTTTATCTATATCAAAAAACACCTGTCGTACAGTGAGATACTGCCTTTTTATACAATGGCGGATTTATGTATTGTCAGTTCTCTTCACGACGGAATGAACCTTGTAGCCAAAGAATTTGTGTCCGCAAAGAAAGATAATGACGGAGTTCTTATATTAAGCAGTTTTGCCGGCGCGTCAAGGGAACTTGAAGAGGCGCTTATAATAAATCCGTATTCTGCAGAGGAGTTTGCGGATGCCATTTACAGCGGCCTTGAAATGGATATAGATGAAAGAAAGAGGCGCATGGAATCGATGAGGGAAGTGGTCGGTGAGGGGAATGTATATAAATGGGCAGGTTCCATCATTGATGAAATTGCCTTAATAACAGGTAAAAATCAGTGAATAATTCACTAATTCCGCGCGCGCAAAGAATTTTAAAAAGGATGCGCTGCGGCAGAATGTTGTTTTGTTTTGATTTTGACGGGACCCTGTCAGATATTGTAAAAAATCCGGATAAAGCGCAGCCTGTTAAAAACGCGGAAAAAAGCGTGGAGCGGCTTGCTGCGTTAAAAGGCTGTATGGTTTGTGTTATCAGCGGAAGAAGAATATATGATTTAAAGAAACGTTTTAAAGTTAAAAATATAATTTATTGCGGAAATCATGGCGCGGAAATTCAGGGGAGAGGCATAAGTTACAGATTTAGACTTGATGAAGCATATAAGAAAAGCGTTAAATGCGCTTCGTTTCTTGTATGGGGAGCGCTGAAAAAAATACCGGGGTTCATTAAGGAAAATAAAGGATATGTGACGGCTTTTCATTACAGGAATGTATCTGCCCCGGACAGGTTAAAAGTTGAAAGGTGGTTCAGGAATTTTGCGGATGCGGGAAATTCCATGATAAGGATCAGAAAAGGCAATAAAGTATTTGAGATATTGCCCGCAATATTCACAGGAAAAGCGCAGGCAATACGCCTGATAGCTGAAAAAGAACAGATTCCTGAACAGGGTGTTTTTTTTGCCGGCGATGACACAACCGATATAGAAGCGTTTAAAGAACTTGGGAAAAAAACGGTTAAGGTGTTTATCGGCAGAAAAACGGTCACAGCCGCCGATATGCTTTTAAAAAGCCCGCAGGAACTTGTGCTATTGTTAGAAATTATGATGGACTTGATGAAGGAGGGCTGAAATGGAAGAAAATTACACGGATAAATCTTTCAGATTTTACACAAGAATGCATCTTTCAGAGCTGACCGGAGTATCAGCCGGAAATGTTGAAGAACTGTTGAAATGTATTAAAAGTATTGACGGTTCTTCAATATATCATCATACGCACAGGTTTCTTCAACAACATGAATATTTAAATCCGGAACCGGCAAATGACTTTGCATATTGGGTCGGCGATGCACTTGGAGAGAATCGCCTTGCAGAAGCCCTTGCAAGCATTGATACCGTAAGTTTTAAAAGCATAAGGGCGTTAAGGGAAGAACTTTCAAATGTTATCAGTAAGTATATAGAATCCTCTAAAAACAGGAATATAAGGGCTGCCATGCCCGGCATGGAGTTTAATTTTGTGAAAACAGTAAGTTTCATTTTCCCGACCGGTTATGTGGCATATACTCCATCTGAATTCGCGGATTGCCTTCAGAAAATAACATCAGACTCCCTTTATTTTCATATGTTTGAAGCGCGGTTAAGGCTTGATAAACAGGAAAATGATTTTTCGCTGTGGTTCAGAAATTCCATGGGGCTTGATAAGCCGGCCGACGCGATAAACCGGCTTGACCCGTACACGCACACAATAGGGCAGTTAAGAAAGGCAATCTTTGATATCCTGAAAAAAGGCGGTGTTTTATGAAAAATATAAATGATTACGCAGGGATAGTGGGGCAGGCTGTTTTGGATGACCTTAAAATAGCCGCAGAGAAACTGAAAGGGAAAAAGATTACCCATGTTAATTCAACTCCTGTAGGCGGAGGCGTGGCGGAGATACTTACAAGGATGGTGCCGCTTCTTAACGAACTTGGGGTGGTTTCAGACTGGCAGGTAATAAAAGGCAATAATTCGTTTTTTGACGTGACAAAGAAAATACACAATAATATTCACGGAAGCGGAGAGCCTCTTAATAAAAAAGAAATGGATATTTTTCTGGAAAACGGGCTATATAATGAGCAGAACATGGCCTGCGATTCGGATATAATGTTTATTCATGACCCGCAGCCGATTACCCTTATTAACAAAAAAAAAGAAAATAAGTGGATATGGCGGTGTCATGTTGACGCCAGTAATCCTGTTTTTTTCACATGGCAGTTTTTAAGAGGTTATATTGATAAATATGATGCCGCCGTTTTTTCTTCGCCGTTTTTTTCGCGCGAACTCCCTATAAGGCAGTTTTTAATTTCTCCGTCCATTGACCCTTTAAGTGAAAAAAACAGGGACATGGAACCTGAAGAAATAAAAAAGCACCTTGAAAAATATAACATACCTGTGGATAAGCCTCTGATCACCCAGATTTCAAGATTTGACAGGTTAAAAGATCCGGTGGGTGTGATTCAGGCATACAAAAAAGTAAAACCTTATGTTGACTGCAGGCTTCTGCTGGCAGGAGGGACGGCGGTTGATGACCCGGAAGGAAACATTGTTTATAACGAAGTTCTGGAAGCCGCGGGAAAAGATAAAGACATAATTATTCTTAATATGCCTCAGGACGACAGCGCGGTTAATGCCATTCAGAGAGCTTCAACCGTTATAATGCAGAAATCCTTAAAAGAAGGGTTCGGTCTTACCGTAAGCGAAGCCCTGTGGAAATCAAAGCCTGTTGTTGCTTCAAACGTGGGCGGCATTCCGCTTCAGATTACGCATAAATATTCCGGTATGCTGTGCCATTCAATAGACGGCGCCGCGTTTGCCCTAAAAATGATTTTAAATAATCCCGATTATGCCGCCAAACTTGGCAAAAACGGAAGGGAACACGTAAGGAATAATTTTCTGCTTACAAGGCACATAAAAGAGTATATGCTGCTGTTTCTTTCCCTGTATCATAAGGAAGATATTGTCTTCTTTTAATCCTTGCATTATTCCGGGTTTAAAAATATAATATCAGTCAGGAGGCCGTAATAAGGCCTCCTTATTTTTTGATGTTTATCGGAGTTAAGGAGAAAAATGAAAAGCGATTTTACGGTTTTGATTGTAGGAAGGGAAAATGTCGGTAAATCCTCCATTTTCAATAAGTTAATCAACCAGCAGAAAGCTATAGTTGATGATTTTCCCGGCGTTACGCGCGACAGGCTGTACGGAGAAGCGGAATGGTTCGGCAAGAAATTCACGCTTGTGGATACCGGAGGCATTCTGTTTGACGGCGAAGACCTTATTAAAACAAAAGTCGTTGACACCATTAAAGACGTCATCAAAAGTGCTGACCTTGTGCTAATGGTGGCCGACGGAAGAAGCGGGCTGCTTCCTGATGACAAAAAAATACTTACATTCATCAAAGAAAATAATCCGAATTACGTTGTGGCTGTAAATAAGATAGACTCCCAGGCAGCCGTTGATAAATCTTATGAATTCTATAACCTTGGAATAGACACTCTTTTTCCGGTATCTTCGGCGCATTCCCTGGGGCTGGACGACCTGCTTGATTATATCGCGGAAAAAATTCCCGCGGAAAAACCGGGAAAGGGCGGGGAGAAACTTCCCAAGATTGCCATTACGGGAAGGGAAAACGCGGGTAAATCATCGCTCTTTAACGCTTTGTTAAAAGAAGAACGCTCCATAGTGACCGAAATCCCCGGAACCACACGCGACGCGGTAGATTCCGTGATAGAGATGAAGGGCAAAAAATTCATAATAGTGGACACTGCCGGGGTAAAGAAGCGCAGGAATATGAAGGGCAAACCCGAAGCTTTTGGAATTGGAAGGTCTTTTGCCAATGTAAAAAGAAGCGACGTGATGCTGCATGTGATGGACATAATGACAGGCATAACGGAAGTGGACAAGAAGCTGCTTGGTTACGCCGCGGAGCATTTAAAGGCGGTTGTCATATGCGTCAACAAATGGGACCTGATAAAGCCTTCCGAACGCGACGCGAAAAGGGCGGAATACATCGCGTATTTAAGGGATGAAATGAAATTCATGGACTACGCGCCGGTTGTTTTTACTTCCGCCAAAAACGCGACAGGGCTGGAAAAGGTTATTGATATTGTAATTCACGTTGAAAATAAGTATAATTTCAGGGTAAAGACGTCAATTTTAAACAGGATGATCAGGGAAGCGGTGTTTAAAAAAGCCCCTGTGACCAAAAAAGGAAGCCTTAAGATTTATTACGCTACGCAGGTCTCGGCCGCTCCGCCTACGTTTACCCTTTTTGTCAATTCGGCGGATAAGATTCATGAAAGTTATATGAGATATATTGAAAATAAAATACGCGAAGCTTTTGGATATGAAGGCTGCCCTATAAAACTTAAAGTAAAACAGAAAGAAAAAAAGGAGGCTTAAAGTGGCTATACTTGTTATAATCGCCGGCGCGGCTGCGGCGTACCTTATGGGTTCCATACCGACAGGGTATCTGATTGTAAAATGGCTTAAAGGCCTTGATATAAGAAGCGTTGGAAGCGGAAATATAGGCGCCACCAATGTTAAAAGGGTGCTTGGTTTAAAATGGTTTTTTGGCGTGCTGTTTCTTGACGCTTTAAAAGGTTTTCTGCCTGTTCTGGCGGTAAAACTTCTTTTCCCTCAGTATCAGTTCCTTCCGGTGCTTGCGGCTTTATGCGCTGTTCTGGGCCATACTTTCACCATATTTTTAAATTTCAAGGGCGGTAAAGGGGTTGCCACAGGGCTTGGCGTTTTTCTGGCGCTTGCGCCTTTGTCGGTAATATGCTCGCTTGCATCTTTTGTCATAATATTGTTCATGTTTAAGTATATATCGCTTGGTTCAATTGTGGCCGCCGTGCTTCTTCCGGCGTTTGTTTTTATATTCGGGGAGAACGGTTTTTTAAACCTTGTACTTCTGTTTTCGGTTTTCACGGCTGTTTTTGTCGTCTACAAACACAAGGAAAATATCAGCAGGCTTCGTGAAGGCACCGAAAATAAATTTACTGTAAAATCAGAAAAAAAAGAAGATGCCGCGCAGCCTGAAAATAAAAAGAAGGCGGTAAAAAAATGAAGGTAGCCGTAATCGGAGCGGGCGGCTGGGGAACTGCGCTTGCGCTTATACTGCATTCCAACAAAAATGAAGTGCTTATATGGGAATTTGTGCAGGCTTACGCCGAAGAACTGAAACAGAAAAGGGAAAATGTAAAATTCTTAAAGGGTGTAAAGATACCTGAAGATATTGAAATAACAAATGATTTAAAACGCGCGGTTGATTTTGCGGAAGTTATAGTGCTGGCTGTGCCTTCGCATGTAATGCGTTCGCTGGCGGGAAGCATAAAAAAACTTAATTATAAAAAGAAAATATTTGTAAGCGTGGCAAAAGGGATAGAGCAGGACACCTTAAAAACAATGTCAGCTGTTTTAAGGCAGGTTTTAGGACCCGTGCAGTTTGCGGCGCTTTCCGGGCCGTCGCATGCCGAAGAAGTGGGCAGGCAGGTGCCTACCACCGTGGTGGTTGCGTCCAAAAAAGCAGGCGTGGCAAAAAAAATACAGCAGCTTTTTTCTAACAATACTTTCAGGGTCTACAGCAGTAATGATGTTAAGGGAGTGGAGCTTGGCGGCAGCCTGAAAAATGTCATAGCAATAGCGGCCGGCGTTTTGGACGGCCTTGGGCTTGGCGATAATACGAAAGCGGCCCTTATTACAAGGGGCCTTGCCGAAATGAAAAGGCTTGGAGTAAAAATGGGGGCAAAAGAGGATACCTTTTTTGGTTTGTCCGGAATAGGCGACCTGGTTGTTACGTGTGAGAGCAAACACAGCCGCAACAGATTTGTCGGCGACCAGCTTGGACAAGGCAGAAAAATAGATGAAATATTAAAAAATATGGAAATGGTGGCGGAAGGGGTAAAGACAGCCAAATCCGCTTATGACCTTTCAAAAAAATATAAGGTTGAAATGCCCATAACAAGGGAAATATATGAAGTGATTTATTCCGGCAAGGATCCAAAGCAGTCGGTTAATGACCTGATGACAAGAAAATTAAGGTCAGAACGCGAATTATTAAATAAGGAATAAGGGGGTGCGGCTGTGGAAATAAAGGACAAAAAGTACTATCCCATAAGGGAAGTGGCTCAGATAACAGATGTCAAGGAATCTGTTATAAGGTTCTGGGAACAGAACTTTGATGAATTAAAACCCATTAAAAACAGGGTTGGGCAGAGGAAATACACAAAAAAAGATATTGATGTGATTTTTATAATAAAAAGGCTGCTTTATGATGATGAATTTAAAATAAGCGGCGCTCAGAAAAAGGTTAAAGAAATACTGGCAGAACAGGACGGCATGCAGCTGGAGCTGTTTGAAATGGAAGAAAAGCTTGGCAGGCAGAAGATAGAAGACGTGAAAAAAGGGCTTATGGAGTGCCTTGAAATATTGAAGAATTAAGAAAAACCTTTTAAACAAGGGCAAAAATGTCCTTGAAACAAATAGTTCACAATGGTATATTATAAAATCTTAGTTGCTAAATAACTTGTTAATATAGTCGGGGCGTAGCACCTGACGATTGATGAGGAAAAGTTTTTGATAGTCGTCAGGTACACTTTCTCCTGATATGATAGATTTTATGTTTGAAAAGTCGGGGCGTAGCGCAGTGGTAGCGCGCTTGGTTCGGGACCAAGAGGCCGGAGGTTCGATCCCTCTCGCCCCGACCATGAAATGTAGTATTAAGAAGTATTTAGAATAAATAAAAATCCGGGAATACTCCACCCGGCAGTCATTGCGGAAATTTAACTGGTTGCAAATGGCAGGTACACTTCCGCCTGATATGATAGTTTTTATGCTTGTAAGGTCGGGGCGTAGCGCAGTTGGCTAGCGCGTTCGCTTGGGGTGCGAGAGGTCGCTGGTTCAAATCCAGTCGCCCCGACCATTAATTTAAACAGGAACTTAAATATAATATCCGGTGAAAATGTGAAGAAAATCCTGGCAATGCTTGTGTTTTTATTATGGGCGGCATGCCTGCATGCCGAAAGCGTTGATGTAAACCATTTCCTGGAATGCCCGTCAGTTTCAGGCGAAAGCGGGTTCATTTACAACCCTTCAGCTTACTCCCTTGGGTACGGAAATTTAAGCGCCGGCATACATAAATTTATGTTTAAACTTAACTACGGATTTCTGGATATTCTTGAAGCGGGTTTTACGTTTGATTACGGCGAAACCAGTGATTTTGTGCAGGCGCTGAAAAATATAGATGTAAACCTTAAAGTGTCATTTCTGGATGAAGGCGAATATTTTGTAAAGGCCGCCGCCGGGATTGAAAATATGCCGGTTAACCTTATAGAGGGATTCGGCGACAGGATGAGTATTTACGCGGTTGTTTCCAGAAAGATGTTTGACTGGGGGCTTAACCTTTCCGCCGGCCTTAAAAATAACATTCACGGCAACGAATTAAAGCCGCTTGACTGGAATTTTTTTGCGGACGCGGCAAAGGTGATTAATGACACCATACTTGTTATAACCGAGTACGAAGACGGCAATTTTAACGCGGGGGTAAAAGTAAGCATAAGCTACAACCTTAATGTTGAAGCCTACGTTGAAAGGCTTAATCAGACCGGCGGAATAAAAAACTTTGGGGAGTTTCTGCAGGAACATTTTGTTTTTGGGATAACATTTATTCAAAAGGCGTATTAATGCCGGAAAAAACCGGGGTTTTAATCACTGCCGGCGGCCTGGTTCAGGGAGTGGGCTACCGCTGGCATTGCAGGGAAAATGCGCAAAAACTGGGGCTTACGGGGTATGTGATGAATCTGGAAAACGGAGATGTGGAGCTGAAAGTGTTCGGGGACAGGCCCGCAATTAATGAACTGATTTCGGAAATCACAAGAAGCGATATGTCTTTTTCCGTGGCTGAAATAAAAATTGATGACATCCCTTTCGATAAAAGTTATAATGATTTTGTTATACGCTTTTGAAAAAAGCCGGAGGGGCTATGAAGAAAAAGAAGAAAGCGTCAGGAGCGAAAAAACCGGAAAAGAAGAAAGTTAAAAAGAATCCGGTAAGCAAAAGGGTTTTGGACGCACTGCAAAAAAAAGGGGCTGAAAAGGATTCGAAGGCGGGCAGCGAAGAAACTGTCACCGAAGAAGGTTTAGGGGAAGATACTGACAACGAAAAGGAAGCAGAAGACGAATCTGATGAAAAAATAAATATAAAACGGGACCTTATCCTTAAAGGAATTGAAGACGAGCAGGAAGACGAAAAAGGGATAATAAAAGCGGTAAGCGGCAAGGATGCGCTTGCCCTTTATTTTGACGAGATAAGGGCGGAAAAAGTTTTAAGCGCCGAAGAAGAACGCGACCTTATTATCAGAACACAAAAAGGCGATGAAGCAGCAAAGGCAAAGCTTGCCAAGGCCAATCTTAAACTTGTCGTAAAAATAGCAAAGAAATATGAATATTTTGGCGTTCCGCTGATTGATCTTATAGAGGAAGGCAACATAGGGCTTTTAAAAGCCGTTGAAAAGTTTGAAGTTGAAAGGGGTTTCAGGTTCAGCACCTACGCCACTTGGTGGATAAAGCAGTCAATTAACCGCGCCATAGCAAACCAGAAAAACACAATAAGAATTCCCGTGCACATTCTTGATGTCTATCATAAATACCTTAAACTTCTTGAAAAAGAGGTGAAAGATAAGGGGAAAATACCGGAAAGGTATGAACTTGCGAAAAAGTTAAGAATAGATCCCATAAAATTGAATGAAATTTTAAACATTATAAAATCTCCCAAGTCGCTTGACCTTGAATATGAAAGCGAAGATGGGGAAGGCGGAAGGTCCTTAAAAGACACGGTGGAAGACCTGGTGCAGGCGAAGCCGGATCAGGAGCTGTTTGACAGCGAGAAAAAAGAGAGCATGATGGAGCTTATTCACAAATTAAATCCGAATGAGCAGAAGGTGATAATATACAGGTTTGGACTTGAAGGGAAACAAATACTGACTTTGGAAGATATAGGAAAAAAGCTTAAGCTTACAAGGGAACGCATAAGGCAGATAGAAGCTATTGCCATTAAAAAGCTGAAATATTTTATAAAAACCGCGGATAAAAGCTGAAACTGCGGCGCATAAATAAACCATAAAGGAGCAATTGTATGGAAAAGCAGATTAAAGCTGTAATTAAAGATGTTATTGATTTCCCAAAGAAAGGCATTGTGTTTAAAGATGTTACCCCGGTTTTTGGCAATCCGGCGATATTTAAGAAAATGATAAACAGCCTTGCCAAAAGGTACGATGGAAAGAAAATCAGCGCGATAGTCGGCGTGGAATCAAGGGGATTTATAATAGGCGCGCCGCTTGCATATAAACTTGGGATTCCGTTTGTGCCTGTAAGAAAACCCGGAAAACTTCCGCGCGAAACATTTAAGGAAGAGTACGCGCTTGAATACGGCACTAACACCCTTGAAATTCATAAAGACGCGCTGAAAAAAGGGGATAAGGTTATTATCGTGGATGACCTGCTGGCTACCGGCGGGACGGCGGAGGCATCTGCTAAACTGGCGCAGCGCTGCGGAGCAAAAGTGTCGGAAATTACTTTTGTGGTGGAACTTGATTTTTTAAAGGGCAGGGATAAACTGAAAGGCTATAAAGTATTTTCAATAGCGCATTATTAATTGCGGACATAATTAAAAAATTAGCCGCCGTCCTGCTGACGGCGGTTCTTTTTTTATGATAGCAGCAGGAGTATGCCTGGACGGTTTTAGATAAAAAATGATTAATGCCGAAAAATGGAGGGAGTATGAAGAGAAAAACTGTTGTATTAAGTGCTGTATTGGTCGTTTTGATGTTTCTGGCGGGGTGCGGGAAGCCTTTTCACAAACAGCTGGATGAAGCGCTGACCGCGGGCAATTATCAGGCCGCCGCGGATATTATTGATTCGGAAAAGACAAAACCCAAAGAAAACATTTATTCCGAAAAGAACGAGATGTTGTATTACATGGATAAAGGCGCTGTGCTGCAGGTATTAAAACAATACGAAGAAAGCTGCGGGCTTATGACAAAAGCTGATGAACTTGTGGACAAACTTTACACAAAAAGCGCGCTGGACGAAACCGCTGCGTTTCTTTCAAATGACTTAAGCATAAAATACAGGGGCGAGGATTTTGAAAGTGTTATGCTTAGCATCATATCAATGCTGAATTATATGTATCAGGGCGACTACGAAAAATGCGCCGTGGAATCAAGAAAGGTAAATAATAAACTGAAATATTTTGAAGCGGAATACGGGGACAAGGCGATATATACCGAAGACCCGCTTGCCCGCTATCTGGCAGGGTTCTGTTACGAGGCTTCAGGCGATTATAACGACGCGTATATTGATTATAAGCTTGCAGCCGCGGCATGTGAAAGGTATGAAAATGTATACGGCGTAAGCGTTCCTGATATTATGAAGTCAAGCGTGCTTTCAATGGCTGAAGCCAACAGGTTTGCTGATGACGTGGCGGAATATACGGGCAAATGGGGCGCTGTTGATTACACAAAAAGGGAGGCGCTTGCAGATAACTCTGAAGTGCTGCTTGTGATATATGACGGGCTGCCGGCGTATAAAGTGGAAGACAAAAACTTTCTAACCGGCATCGCGCTTCCAAAGTACCAAAAAAGGCAGGGCTGGCTGGAAGATGTTCAGGTTACATGCTCTGAAAAAGCCTGCCCTGTGGAGCTTGTGCAGGATCAGGGTGCTATTGCGTACAAAAACCTTGAAACTAAAAACGGCATTATGATGTTAAAAGGCGTCGGCAGGGGAGTGGCGAAAGAAATTATGAAGGCTCTGCCCATGGGTGCGTTGTTTGTAGGCGAAGAAAGGGCTGACACAAGGTGCTGGAGGACAATTCCTTCCAGGTTCCACCTTGTAAGAATCAAACTTGCCCCAGGCACTCATGAAATAAAGGTTTTATTAAAAGCCGCAGAAGGCGATAAATTGCATACAGACAGGGAAGAAATAATAACAACAGAGCTTTCAAAAGGCCGGAAAAAGGTCTATCCCGTCTACGCGTTTTAATTAATTTTTGTTTTCTAATGTTGAGGCGCAACATATTGCGCCTCGTCTTTTATAGCGATTTGAAAAGATTTCTTTACAGGATCTTTTCATAATTGCCGCTGAATATATGGTAAAATTTATTATATGCCAAACAATCAGGACTTTATACAGAAAATAGAGGAACTGTCATTCAATGCCATGCCGGCGTTAAAGCAGATAATGTACGACGGCTGGCTTTTGCGTTTTGCCGGCGGTTACACGCGGCGCGCCAATTCCGTAAATCCGCTTTATCATTCAAACATAGACGCTTTAAGCAAAATAAAGTACTGCGAACAGGCGTATCAAAGGGAAAATATACCGGTTGTATTTAAACTGACTGAAACCGCCAAGCCTGCGGAACTGAATTCTGTTCTTGAAGGGCAGGGTTATAAAAAATCGGAAAACGCGCTTGTCATGACCGCGCCTGCCGCGGTAAAAGGCCCGGATATTAAAGCCGAAGAAATGACAGTCCCGGACGATAAGTGGGTGGCGGAGTATCTTAAAGCTGTCGGGTATGATGTTAAATTCACAAAAATTGTTGAAACTTTGGCGGCAGAGACCATACCGGAAAAAGTTTTTATGAGAATAATAATCAAGGGGGAAACCGCGGCAGTGGGTTATGCCGCCGTGGAAGACGGTTTTTGCGGAATTTTTGACCTTGTTGCCGCGGAAAAATTCAGGCGTAAAGGGTACGGAAGGCAGATGATGCTTAACCTTCTTGAATTTGGAAAAAGAAACGGCGCTGAAAATGCTTATCTTCAGGTGCTGGAAACCAATACCGCCGCTTTATCCCTTTATGATTCGCTTGGATTCAGGCCGGCGTATAAGTACTGGTACAGGTCAAAATAACAGCTTTGTCATAACTAAAAAATGTTTATATAAGGAGTATTGATGTTCCTTCCGGTAACGCGCGAAGAAATGAATAAACTTGGCTGGGACAGGTGTGATGTAATTCTTGTGACCGGCGACGCCTATATAGACAGCCCTTATATCGGTACGGCTGTTATAGGAAAATACCTTGCGGCTCACGGTTACAAAGTGGGGATAATTGCCCAGCCGGATTACACAACAGGTACTGATATTACCGCGCTGGGAGAGCCGGCGCTGTTCTGGGGGGTAACCGGCGGCTGTGTTGATTCAATGGTTTCAAATTTTACCGCTTCCTTAAAAAGAAGAAAACAGGATGATTTTACGCCGGGCGGAATAAATAATAAAAGGCCTGACAACGCCTCTATAGTATACTGCAACCTTATACGCAAACATTTTAAAAACACCAGGCCGATAGTAATGGGCGGCATAGAGGCAAGCTTAAGGCGCATTGCCCACTATGATTACGTAAAAGATGCCGTAAAGCGGTCAATTCTGTTTGATGCCAAAGCTGATTACATTGTGTATGGGATGGGGGAAAAGACAGCCCTTAAAATAGCGCAGGCGATTCAGAATAATGAGAATCCTTCTGAATTAAGGGGCTTATGTTATATTTCCGGCGCGGTGCCGGATGGTTATACGGAAATACCTTCGTTTGAAGAGGCCAAAGCTGACAGGGAAAAATTCCTTGAAATGTTTATGGTGTTTTATAATAACGGCCTGCTTGCGAATCCAAAGGGCCTGGCGCAGAAACAGGACACAAGATATCTTGTGCAGAATCCGCCGCAGGTTTATGACACATACGACCTGGATGAAATTTACGGCCTTGATTATGAAAGGGACGCGCATCCGTCTTATAAAAAACAGGGCGTAATACGCGCCCTTGATACCATAAGATTCTCCATCACCACACACAGGGGATGTTTTGGCAACTGCGCTTTCTGTGCGATATCATCAGTTCAGGGAACGCGAATAATAGACAGGACAGAGGATTCTATAATCAGGGAAGCCGAAGAGATAGCCGCCCTGCCGGATTTTAAAGGGTATATTACCGACCTTGGCGGCCCCACGGCTAATATGTACGGGATGAACGAAGGCGGCAAGTTTAAAATTTCGCATAAAAGGCAGATTAACCTTTTAAGAAAAATCCGCGCCATAAAGGGTGTAAAAAAGGTCTTTGTGGCGTCGGGCATACGGTACGACCTGATATTTAAGGATGAAGAGTATGGGATTGAGTATCTGAAAGAGGTGGCGCAGAATCACGTTTCCGGCCAGTTAAAAGTCGCGCCGGAACATTCGGAAGAAAAGGTTTTAAAACTGATGAACAAGCCCGGCACGCGTGACCTGTTAAAATTCAAAACTGAATTTGAAAAAGCCGGAAGCAAAAAAGGCCTTGAACAGTATTTAACTTACTATTTTATCGCGGCTTATCCGGGATGCGGTGAATCTGAAATGAAAAAGGCGGCGTTATTTGTGAAGGATGTTCTTAAAACAAAGGCGGAACAGGTGCAGATATTTACCCCCACGCCTTCCACCCTTGCGACCGCGATGTATTATACGGGCAAAAATCCCATTACAGGGGAGACGGTATTTGTGGAAAAAAATATCGGGGCAAAAGAATGGCAGAAACGGATTTTAACCGGCGGCTAAAAGTTGAAAAACGAGAGAAAAAACAATACAAGGACAGAAACAAGGCTTATTAAAGTTTCGTCAGGCGGCGAAAAAAGGCTGGATATTTATTTAAAGGAAGCGGTGCCGGTTGCGCGAAACAGGGCGCGCGCCATGATTGATTCCGGAACCGTATTTGTTAACGGCGAAAAGCAGTCCAAGTACCACAGGCTTGTCCGGTGCGGCGATGATGTGCGGTTTGATTTTCAGGTTAAAACAGGGATAGAGATTAACCCTTTTGACAAAGAACTGGAAATTGTATATGAAGGTAATGATTATATAGCTGTCAACAAACCCGCGGGAATGATTGTTCACCCGACCGGATACGGTGAACAGGACACGCTGGTAAACGCGGCGGCAAATCTGAAAAGGGGAGAAACAGTCCACGCCATTAACCGCCTTGACAGGGATACAACGGGAATAGTGCTTCTGGCGTTTGACAAAAAAAAGGCCGCGCAGCTTGCGGAACTTATCAAAGGCAGGAACGTATATAAAGAATACGCGTGCCTTGTCCACGGCAGGGTTGCGGGGAAGGGCAATATAGAAATGGAAATTTCAAACGGCGGCAGCGGCGCAAAATGCAGGCAGGCGGTGGAAAGCGGCGGCAAAAGCGCGGCCACTGTATATGAACCAAAAGAGTATTTTAAGGGGGCAACGCTGCTTAAAGTGATAATAAAAACAGGGCGCACCCACCAGATAAGGGCGCACATGAAGTTTATTAAACATCCTATAATCGGGGATAAAACATACGGGGACCCGCAGCTTGATGAAAAACTGCTTGGGGATAATACGCCCAAAAGGCAGTTATTGCACGCCGGGCTTATGGAGTTTAAACTGAATAAACAGCTTATGTCAATTACAGCGCCGTTACCGGAAGATTTTAAAACCGCGCTGGAAAAGTTGAGTGTTTAGAGTTGTTTTTAAGTTTTAGTTTAATGCGTTTCTATCGCTTCTGCTTAACTGCATATAGCTTAATTTGCTAAGTTTATCCTGATTTGATATATTGCCTTTAATCTGCTATATTTATACAAACGGGTGAATTATCAGGGGGAAACATGGATTATGAATCAAAGCGCAACGGGCTTGATTTACAGGGTCTGGGAACAAACAGGATAGTTGTTGTAAAACCGGCCATATATTCGGTATATGAGATGAACATACTTCGCAGTATTGAGTCATACCTTATTGACACTGAAAAAAATCTTGTGGTCTATACGGCCAAGAACCTTAATGAAGTTGCCAAATCCCTGATGATGGAAATTGTGGAGGAGAAAAGGGCTGACGGCGTAATTTCAATTAACGTTAAACCGGATGCCGGGCTGATAGACGCGTTTAACAGGCATGCTTTGCCGCTTGTTATGATAGACGGCGGAATAATGGGCGGAGTTAACTGCATAAATGTGGATGATTTTCAAAGCGGATACACCGCGGCCGAATACCTTATTAAAAAAGGAAGGCGCAGGATTGTGGTGACTGCCGGGGACCCCCGTTATGGATACACGCAGGATGAAAGGATAAAAGGGTGCAGAAAAGCGTTTTTTGATTACAATGTCCCGGAATCCAGGTTTGAGATTCTTGATTTGTTTTTGTATTCAAGGGAAGACGGCCTGTCCGCTTTTACCGATGTTATGAATTTCAGGCCAGACGCGGTATTCTGCGCTAACGGCGATTATTTTGCGTCCGGCCTTCTGGAACAGGCTATGGAAAACGGATTTGAAGTACCGGAAAAACTTGCCATAATAGGGCATGATGATACTGATCTGGCAGAAACGATGAAGATAACAACAATGAGGCAGCCTTCTTCAAGCATAGGCGAAAAAGCAATGGAAATACTGTTTGAAAACATTTCCGGAAGAAATACCGAACCCGTTAATATAGTGTATCAGACCGAATTGGTGGAAAGAAAAACGACATAAAGACCGGATGGACGGAAGGTCAGAAGATCAGAAGGTCGGCAGCAAAAGCCAATGAAAACGGATAAGTATTTAACGTATTTCACAAGCTTATTCTTATCTGCTTACAGCTTAATACGTTTCTTTTCGGAGTAACTGCCGCACCTTAAAAGGTGCGCCTGCCAATATCAAACCCGGCAGCCCGGGGCGGTTGGATATAGCAGTGGATTGGAAGTTTGTAAGGTTTAGCCGACCATCCGTACATCCGACCATCTGACCATCAGTTTCTATGCGCTCCGTCTTTTCTCTTGAATATTCCCCTGTATAATATTATCATTAATCCAAAATAAAAGCCCAAAGGCGGTAAAATGTCTGCTGAAAAATATCTTGATAATACTTATTCTTTTGAAGAACGCGCGGATGATTTAATATCGCGCATGACGCGCGCGGAAAAACTGTCACAGCTTCTGCATGAATCTCCGGCTGTGCCAAGGCTGGGGATAAAAAAATACAACTGGTGGAACGAATGCCTTCACGGCGTGGCGCGCGCCGGCACTGCCACTGTATTTCCGCAGGCAATAGGTCTGGCTGCCATGTTTGATAAAAAAAAGATGCATGAGGCCGCTTGTGTTATCTCTGAAGAAGCGCGCGCGAAATATCACGAAGCATTATCAGAAGATGGAACCGGGCAGTATTTTGGGCTTACATTCTGGTCGCCGAACATAAATATTTTCCGCGATCCAAGATGGGGGCGCGGGCAGGAAACTTACGGCGAATGCCCTTATTTAACCGCGCAGCTGGGGATACAGTTTGTCCGCGGGCTTCAGGGTGATGATAAAAAATATCTTAAAACAGCCGCCTGCGCCAAACATTTTGCAGCGCACAGCGGCCCGGAAAATATGAGGCATGGTTTTAATGCCGTTGTGTCTTTAAAAGATTTAAATGAAACCTATTTTCCCGCATTTGAAGCGCTTGTAAAGGAGGCGCGCGTGGAAGGGGTAATGTCTGCCTACAACCGGATAAACGGTGAGGCCTGCAGTGCCGGTAAAACTCTGCTGTCCGGGATACTGCGAGGGCAGTGGGGGTTTAAAGGGTACGTGGTGTCTGACTGCGAAGCTATTGATGATATCTACAAATATCATAAACTGGCAGACACGCTTGAACAGGCTGTTTCAATGGCGATAGAAAACGGGTGCGACTTAAACTGCTGCAATGAAATATGTACAAATGCAAAGCAGGGCGTATTAAAAGCTGACGCCGAAGGAATGATAAAAGAAGAGTGGATAAACCGCAATTTAAAGCGGCTTTTGATTACAAGGTTTAAGCTGGGAATGTTTGACAGCACGCAGCACACGCCGTTTACAGGCATTCCCGGGGATATAGTTGACTGCAAAAAACACCGTGCTCTGGCATTAAAAGCCGCGCAGGATTCCGTGGTGCTGCTGTCAAACGACGGCGTTCTTCCGCTTAATAAAAATAAGATAAAGTCCGCGGCTGTCATCGGCCCCAATGCTGATGATGTATCTGTGCTGCTTGGCAATTACAGCGGCACGCCGGCGTCCCCTAAAACTGTGCTTAAAGGATTTTCAGAGATAAAAGGCATTAATGTAAATTATGCAAAAGGGTGTGAGCTGACAGGTAATGATACAAAAGGTTTTGCGCAAGCGGTTAAATGCGCGGAAAAATCCGATGTAATAATACTGTGCCTTGGATTGTCCCCGAAAATAGAAGGCGAGGAGTGCGATACAAACGGATATGAAAGGGCTTCTTTGGGATTGCCAGGCGTTCAGGAAGAGCTGATTAAGAGGTTAAGAAAGACCGGGAAACCGGTTATCGTGATATTGCTGTCGGGCGGCGCGCTTTCTTTAAAACCGGACTCCGCGGATGCTGTTTTGCAGGCGTGGTATCCCGGGCAGGCGGGCGGCACTGCAATAGCGGATATAGTATTCGGGGCGGTAAGCCCTTCGGGAAAACTGCCTGTCACTGTTTATAAAAATGTAAAACAGCTTCCCGCGTTTGAAAGTTATGAAATGAAAGGCAGGACTTACAGGTATTTTAAAGGCACGCCGTTATATCCATTTGGCCACGGGCTGTCATATTCTAAGTTCAAATACTCTGATTTAAAAATGAAGCGTAAAGCAGGTAATCATATAATTAATGTTAAGGTGAAAAATACCGGCAGGGTAAAAGCGGCGGAAGTTGTACAACTTTATATAGCATTGCCCGGCGCGGGTAAAACTTCCCCAATAAGACAGCTGGCAGGTTTTGAAAAGATTCAGCTTGCGCCGGGGGAAAAAAAGAACGTTAAGTTTACGGTTTCTCCGGGACAGCTGCAGGCAATAAATCAAAAAGGGGAAAGAGAAGCGGTTTATGGTGATTTTGTATTTTGGGCGGGCGGTACGCAGCCGGGGTATGAAAAGATGAATCCGTGCACGCAGGTGTTAAGAAAAAAAATAAGAATCAATCCGCCTGTTTCAGGCAGGCCGGCTGTATGGTCCGTATATATTCTTAAGTGCGCGGACGGCACGCTTTATACTGGAATCACAAAGGATATAAAACACAGGTTAAAGGCGCATAACAGCGGCAAAGGCGCGCAATATACAAAGGTTCACCGTCCTGTAAAACTTGTGCATCTGGAGACAGGGTACGATGTGGGCAGTGCTATGGCAAGGGAAAAGGCAATAAAAGCCCTTTCAAGAGAAGAAAAAGTAACCCTAATCAGAAAATAGAATTTTAATAATAAGCCCAAGTCTAAGTCGTAATTTTTTTGTATAAAATTCATATAAATACTATAATACATTATATTTTATGATATAATTTATATGTAAACTGCTATAAAAAATATAACAAGGAAGATGATAATGAGCAGATTAATAGCGTTTACAGCATCTATATTGGTTTTGGCGCTGCTATCCACGGGCTGTGCCGATAACTTAAATACCGTAACTCCTACTGTAAATGAAAATAGCGTTATTATACCGGTACCGGCGGAAGTTTCTGTTTTTCCAAAGTCTTTTATCACGATTTCCGTTATTGATGGTTACTTTCAGGAAGCGGCGGTAATGA
Organism: bacterium; assembly: GCA_029565735.1. Classification (GTDB taxonomy): domain Bacteria; phylum Oederibacteriota; class PGYV01; order PGYV01; family PGYV01; genus PGYV01. Next base: position 25,772 of record JAKQNO010000039.1, on the reverse strand, counting down.
ACGGTGTACTGTATGCCTCCGGAGGAACTAATGGTATTTCAAGAAAATCATCTGTTTATTCATCTGCCGACGGAGAAAACTATAATCTTATTGCCGGTTCCCCGGAATTTTCCGCAAGGACAGGACACGCAATGATAACTTTTAATAACGTGTTATGGATTGTGGGCGGTTATGACGGAACCTATAAAAATGATGTATGGTATTCAGCCGACGGGATAAATTGGATTGAAGCTGCGGCAGGCGCGGCTTTTTCTCCGCGTCATGGAATGACGCTGCAGTCATTTAAAGGCAATATGTGGCTTATAGGCGGCACGGATTCAAAAGGAGAATCAGGCGATATTTACTGGTCTTTAAACGGGGCTGTCTGGGTTAAAGCGGCAAACGCGCCGGAGGGAACGGGATTAGGGCATACAAGTTTTGTGTTTAACGGGAAAATGTATATTATTTCTGTTGTGCCAAAAAACAAAAAATATGACAACCCATTATGGGTAAGTGATGACGGTATAACCTGGACACAGGCGGATAAAGACCTTAATTTTGGATTTTCCCATATCGCGGGATCGGTGATTATGAATAATAAAATTTATGTGCTGGGTGATGTATGCGCGGCTTCCGCGGATGCGACAGCGCAAAAAGGCGATGTATATGAAAGTGAAGACGGTTTGAAATGGGAAAAAATGAAGATAGATAATACCGGAATCAAATGCGGTTTTCATCCGGTTTCTTTTGGGGATAAACTGGTGCTGGTGGGCGGGTATTAGTAAGCCATAGAGTATAAGTTATAGCCCGTAAATAAAAAAATATGGATGCCGAAAAATTGTGGCATCCTTTTTTATTTTATAATCAATGGATTTGACATATGGTACGCTTTATGGTACGCTTTACTTGAGGTGATAAAAATGACAACTATTACAGCAAGCAAGGCAAGGGCGAATCTCTTTAAACTTCTCGACGAAGCGGCGCTGTCGCATGAACCTGTTCAGATAACAGGCAAAAGGGGCACGGCTGTACTTATTTCGGAAGATGACTGGTCAGCTATTCAGGAGACTATGTTTTTGCTTTCGATTCCGGGAATGAGGGAGTCGATTATTAAGGGGATGAAAACGCCTGTTGCTAAATGTGCAAAGAGAATTAAGTGGTAAATTGGATTGTTGTTTATACAAAACAGGCACAGGCAGACGCAAAGAAAGCCTCGGCCGCAGGTTTAAAAGAAAAAATATTAAAATTGATTGATATTATCACGCTTAATCCTTTTCAGAACCCTCCTCCTTTTGAAAAACTTAAAGGGGATCTTGATGGTGCTTATTCCCGAAGGATTAACATACAACACAGGCTGGTATATCAGGTAATAAAAAACAGCAAGACTGTAAAAGTCCTGCGTATGTGGACGCATTACGAGTAATAAATATATAACTCTAAAGGGAAATTAAAAAGATGAACTTAACACGTCTTGAAGCGGTGACGCAAAGGCTTGCCAGACTTGGCATAAAAGAATCGGATTTTACAGAGCAGTTTATCCGCTCCGGCGGCCATGGCGGGCAGAATATAAATAAGGTGGAAACCGCCGTGCGGCTTGTTTATAAGCGTGAAAGCATGGATATAAAATGCATGGAAGAACGCTCCCAGCTTTTAAACCGCGTGCGGGCAAGGGAGATTCTTGCGGAGCGCGTTGAAAAAAAGCGCGAAGACGCAAGGCTGTCAGCGCGCGCCCAGGCGGAAAAAATCCGCAAGCAGAAAGCCGGCAGGCCCAAAGCCGTAAAGCGCAGGATACTGGAAGAGAAACGCAGAAAGAGCGGCGTAAAAAAGAACCGGTCCTGGCGCCCGGGCAGGGATGATTAATATATTGCTTCATTGCCGGGATTTTTGCTCGCACGCACGCTCCAACCGCTCCTTTTCCCGGCCGCCGGGTAATACAGCTGCCATGGCGTAGAAGGTAAGGCGCGTGTTTTTGTTTAAAAGGCAACTGCCGCAGCTGGAATAATAAAAGAATCGCCATTATTCCCGCCTAAAAATAGTATGTATTGAAGTTGACCTTTGGCGTTATCTTAAGGTAAAATTACAGCAGAGGTGAAATAAATATGAAGATTAACGAAATAAAACAGAAGTTAAAAGACAAAAAAAAGGAACTTTCGGATGCGTATAGTATCTCCGAGATAGGCGTTTTTGGTTCTTATATCAGGGGTGAAGAACGCTCCGGAAGCGATGTTGATGTGCTGATAAGTTTTAACGAAGAACCAAGCCTTTATGGTTTTATTGAGCTGGAAAATAAACTGTCTGAATTGCTTGAGGCAAAAGTTGACCTTGTTGAAAAATCCGCTTTAAAACCTGCTATTGGCAGGCATATTCTTTCGGAGGTTCAGTACATTTGAGCAAACGGGAATATATTGACTATGCCAATGACATTAAAACTGAAATTAATAATATAATGTCATTCACCAAAGATATGAATTTTGAAGGCTTTTTACGGGACATAAAAACTCAGTATGCTGTTGTCAGATCGCTTGAAGTGATCGGCGAGGCGGTAAAAAAAAATACCTGATGATATTAAACATAAATATTCGCAGCTGCATTGGAAAGAAATGGGAGGGACAAGGGATAAACTTATACATGAATATTTTGGGGTTAATCTTAAGATAGTCTGGAAGGTCAGGGATGAAGAGTTGGGAAAGATTCTTCCGGTTATTGAAGAAATAATTAAAGGCGCGAAGGAATAAACGGCGCGTATTGATCCGTATATATAGTTATGTATAATAAATAAAAATCACCCTTGACACTCCTTAAAAGGTGATATATAGTAATTAAGATTTAAAAACGAAATGCAATCCTTTAAATCGGTCCTGCGAGACCGGTAAGGGGAAGTTTTTAGGCTGGCACGCGTTTACTTCCGTGCAGGCCGATAAGCCTTCTTTCTGCGTGACTTGCAGGGTAGAAGGCCGTTTTTATTTATGGGGTAAGCGGCCTCCTGATTTAGGGATAAGGAGGCAATGATGCAAAAGAACTTTAAGGTTAAATCAGAAGTCCTTGACCGCGAGGGGATTGACCGCGCGCTTACAAGGATAGCCCACGAAATCCTTGAAAAAAACAAAGGCGCAAAACATCTTGCTTTGGTCGGCATCAGAAAACGCGGCGATATCCTTGCCGAGCGCATTGCCGAAAAAATAGAATCCATTGAAAAAGTCAAAGTGCCGGTAGGCGCTGTTGACATCACTTTCTACCGCGATGACTATGACATAAAAGCAAACGTGGACATTAACGCCACGGATTTAAATTTCAGCGTGGACGGGCTGGATATTGTAATTGTTGACGACGTGCTTTTCACGGGCCGTTCCACAAGGGCCGCTATGGATGTAATAATAGATAACGGCAGGCCCAAATCCATTCAGCTTGCTGTCCTGGTTGACCGCGGCCACCGCGAACTTCCCATTCAGGCAAACTACGTGGGTAAAAATGTCCCCACATCCGAAAAAGAGACAATCATCCTTGACATAGAATCAAACGGCGAAGACAAGGTTTACGTGGCCGAAAAACCGGAAAAGGGGGCGTAATATATGTCATTCAGGCATTTAATCACGCTTCAGGAACTTCCCAAGGAAGACATACAGGAAATCCTGAACCTGGCACAGTCTTTTAAACAGGTAATTTTAAGGCCGATAAAAAAAGTTCCCACATTAAAAGGCAAGACAATAGTAAACATGTTTTTTGAACCTTCCACGCGCACAAGGACATCGTTTGAACTTGCGGCAAAACGCCTAAGCGCGGACGTTTTAAACATCCAGATGAGCACCAGCTCCGTAGTCAAGGGGGAAACGCTTCTGGACACCCTTGCGACAATTGAAGCCATGCAGATAGACATGGTGGTAATAAGGCACAGCGCATCGGGCGTGCCTTTGTTCCTTACAAAGAACATAAAGTCATCGGTCATTAACGCGGGCGACGGAATGCACGAACACCCCACGCAGGGGCTGCTTGACATGTTTTCCATAATTGAAAAAAAGAAAAAGATAGAAGGTTTAAACGTGTCCATAGTGGGCGACATAGCGCATTCACGCGTGGCGCGCAGCAACATCTGGGGGCTTACAAAGATGGGCGCCAAAGTAAAGGTTGTCGGGCCCACCACGTTAATGCCCAAAGAAATAGAAAAGCTTGGCGTAACAGTATGTAATGATCTTAAAGAAGGGCTTAAGGACGCGGATGTGGTAAACATACTGCGCGTTCAGCTTGAACGCCAGAAAAAGAACCTGTTCCCGACTTTAAGGGAATACGCCACGCTGTTCGGCGTTAATTCCGAAAAACTTAAATACGCGAAGCCGGACTGCGTGGTAATGCATCCGGGCCCCATGAACAGGGGAATTGAAATATCGCCGAACGTGGCTGACGGAATAAATTCGGTGATAAACGAACAGGTTACAAACGGCGTTGCCGTAAGAATGGCGGTTTTATACCTGATGGGCGGAGGTAAAAAAGATGAAGCTTTTAATTAAAAACGGGATAGTGGTTGACCCTGCAAATAAGACAGAGGAAAAACTTGACGTATTTGTGGCCAACGGAAAGATATTCAAGATAGGGCGCAGCATTTCCGACCGCGACGCGATGATAATTGACGCCAAAAACTGCATAGTGTCGCCCGGTTTTATTGATATGCACTCGCATTTCCGCGAGCCGGGATATGAATACAAAGAAACAATTGAATCGGGTTCGCGCGCGGCGGCGAAAGGCGGCTACACAACCGTTGCCTGCATGCCCAATACTTCGCCCGCCATTGACAACCAGGCGCTGGTTGAATTTATTAATCTTAAATCAAAGCAGGTCGGGCTTGTTGACGTCCATGCCATTGGCTCCATAACCAAGGGCAGGGAAGGAAAAGAATTGTCGCCGATAGGCGAACTTGTAAAAGCCGGCGCTGTGGCCATATCGGACGACGGCAGTTCGGTGATGAATTCGGAAATTTTAAGGCGCGCACTTGAATACGCCAAAATGTTCAACATACCCGTCATAGAGCACTGCGAAGATCCTGATCTGGCCGGTGAAGGCGTGATGAACGAAGGGTACTATTCAACGCTGCTTGGTTTAAAGGGAATTCCCAAAGCCGCGGAAGAAGTGATTGTGGCGCGCGACATTCTGCTGGCGCGCGAAACAGGCGGCAGGCTTCACATAGCGCATGTATCCACCGAAGGTTCCATAGAGTTAATTAAATGGGCAAAAAAGCAGGGATTAAACGTGACCGCGGAAGCGGCTCCTCATCACTTCTCTCTTGATGAATCCACGCTGAAAGACTACGACACCAATTTTAAAATGAATCCGCCTTTGCGCACAAAAGAAGACGTGAAATTAATCAGAAAAGCGCTTAAGGACAATGTGATAGAAGTCATTGCCACAGACCACGCGCCTCACGCGGAAGTGGACAAAAGGGTGGAATTTAACAACGCTGCGTATGGAATTGTGGGTCTGGAAACGGCTTTTCCTTTGATATGCGAATACCTGATAAGGCCGGGCGTCTTATCGCTGTCGCAGGCAATCGCGAAAATAACAGTTAATCCCGCGCAGATACTGAACCTTAAAAAGGGCAGCCTTGCGGTGGACCAGAACGCGGATATAGTGGTGGCAAATGTTGACAAAGAAGTAAAAATTACAAGGGACTTTTTCGCGTCCCGTTCCACCAATTCGCCGTTTATAGGAAAGACCCTTCACGGCAGCGTGGAGTATGTGATAAAAAAAGGAAAAATAATATATCAGAACGCGCAGGCATGAACTGATTTTTAACCGGGAGAATTGCAGATGAAAAAAGCTGTTTTGATGCTTGAAGACGGTACATGTTTTGAAGGTTCGTCGTGCGGCGCCGACGGCGAAGCATACGGAGAGATAGTTTTTAACACTTCAATGACGGGTTACCAGGAAATTCTTACAGACCCTTCATATAAAGGGCAGATAGTCACAATGACTTATCCGGAAATAGGCAATTACGGCATTGTGGATGACGACGCGGAATCGCGCTGCCTGCAGGCCGAAGGGTTTGTGGTTAAAGAGATGAGCAAAATAAAAAGCAACTGGCGCGCCGGAATGACGCTGGGCGCTTATTTAAAAGCACACGGCAAGCAGGCAATAGAGGGCATTGATACAAGGGCGCTTACAAGGCACATAAGGGATTTTGGGGCTATGAAAAGCGTGCTGTCAACGGTTGATTTTAACAAAGATTCTCTGCGTAAAAAGGTAAAAGAGTCGCCTTCGATAGTGGGGATTGACCTTGCAAAACAGGTGACTGTTGAAAAGCCGTATAAATGGAGCGGGAAATTAAAACCCGTGGGCATGATGATAAATGAAGACAGGTACGTAAGGGTGGGAAATAACAAAACAAAACTTAAAGTCACGGCTTTTGACTGCGGGATGAAAAATAATATCTTAAGGATACTTACGGATTTAAACTGTGAAGTTACCGTTGTCCCCATTGACACAAAAGCGGAAGATGTATTAAAAACAAATCCTGACGGAATCTTTATTTCCAACGGGCCCGGAGACCCTTCGGCTGTCCCTTACATTGTTGAAGAACTAAAAAAACTGCTGGGTAAAAAACCAATTTTTGGAATATGTTTCGGGCACCAGCTTCTGGCGCAGGCATTGGGCGGAAAGACCTATAAACTTAAATTCGGCCACAGGGGCGCCAACCATCCGGTAATGGACACGCGCACAAAAAAGATAGACATAACGGTCCAGAACCACGGTTTTGCCGTTGATTTAAAATCCCTTAAAAAATTAAAGCATAAAGTTGAAGTAACGCACATCAACCTTAATGACAAAACAATTGAAGGCATTGAAGTAAAAAAATTAAAGGCGTTTTCCATTCAGCATCATCCGGAAGCGTCAGCCGGACCGCACGACGCGCGGTATATTTTTAACCATTTTATTGACCTTATGATACAGGCAAAAAAGAAAACAAATAAAAAGTAAAAGTCACATATACCAGACAGGAGTAAACGTATGCCCAAACGCAGAGATTTAAAGACGGTCCTTCTTATAGGATCGGGCCCTATTGTAATAGGGCAGGGCTGCGAATTTGATTATTCCGGCACACAGGCGTGCAAGGCTTTAAAGGAAGAAGGGTACAGGGTTGTACTCGTAAATTCAAATCCGGCCACAATTATGACAGACCCGGAATTCGCGGATGCCACATATATCGAACCATTGACGGTCGATATTCTGGAAAAGATAGTCATTAAGGAAAAGCTCGATGCCATTCTGCCCACGGTCGGCGGCCAGACCGCGCTGAACCTGGCGATGGAGTTTGTAAAAAAGGGGTTGGATAAAAAATATAAAGTGGAGCTTATAGGCGCCAACGCCAAGTCAATTAAGAAAGCCGAAGACAGGGAAGAGTTCAAACAGGCAATGAAAAAGATAGGCATGGACGTGCCTAAAAGCAGCTACGTCACCACAATGGCCGCGGCAATGAAGGCGGCCAAAGAAATAAAGTTTCCCATAATTATAAGGCCGGCTTTTACCCTTGGCGGAACAGGCGGCGGTATAGCGTACAATGCCGCGGAGTTTAAGGTGAAAGCGGACAAAGGAATGAAAGATTCGCCCGTGCACGGCGTGCTTCTGGAAGAATCTGTTTTGGGCTGGAAAGAATACGAACTTGAAGTGATGAGGGACTTAAAAGATAATGTGGTAATTATCTGCTCCATAGAAAACCTTGACCCCATGGGCGTTCACACCGGCGATTCAATAACCGTGGCCCCTGCGCAGACCTTAACCGACCGTGAATACCAGTTTATGAGGGACGCCGCGGTTAAAATAATAAGGGAAATAGGCGTGGATACCGGCGGCAGCAATATTCAGTTCGCGGTAAATCCCGAAAACGGCCGCATGATAGTCATAGAAATGAACCCGCGCGTTTCGCGGTCTTCCGCGCTTGCGTCAAAAGCGACAGGTTTTCCCATAGCAAAAATAGCCGCAAAGCTTGCGGTTGGCTACACACTTGATGAAATCCCGAATGATATTACCAGGTATACTCCGGCATCTTTTGAACCGGCGCTTGATTACGTTGTGACAAAAATTCCACGGTTCACATTTGAGAAATTCAAGGAATCAAAGGATGAACTTGGCGTGCAGATGAAATCCGTGGGCGAAGCAATGGCCATAGGCAGAACCTTTAAGGAATCTTTCCAGAAAGCGCTGCGTTCAATGGAAATCGGCAGGCATGGCTTTGGATCTGACGGGAAAGACATTGACGTTTCAAAAATATCAATGGAAGAGTTAAGGGAAAAAATTGTGGTGCCAAGCTCTTTCAGGATTTTTTATCTGAAATACGCAATGCAAAAAGGCATGACAGACAAAGAGATAAATGAAATAACAAAGATAGACCCGTGGTTTCTGCATTACATGAGGGAAATTTACGACGAAGAAAAAGCATTAACCGCGCTTAGCGTAAAAACCGGAAGGCTTACCCCGGAAAAAGCGGAAGTGATAAAAGCCGAACTGATTCAGGCAAAGAAGGACGGTTTTTCCGACGTCCAGCTTGCGTACATTTTCGGCGTTACAGAGGATGAATTCAGGGGAATGAGAAGGGAACTTGGAATAAAGCCGGTATACAAAATGGTGGATACATGCGCGTCTGAATTTAAGGCGTATACGCCATACCTTTATTCCACATATGACAGTGAAAATGAAAATCCTGTGTCGCAAAAAAAGAAAGGCATTATTCTTGGCGGCGGCCCCAACAGGATAGGCCAGGGAATAGAGTTTGACTACTGCTGCGTCCACGGGGTGTTCGCGCTTAAGGAACTTGGCTACGAAGTATCAATGGTCAACTGCAATCCTGAAACTGTCTCCACCGATTACGACACGTCAGACAAACTTTATTTTGAACCGCTTACAATGGAAGACGTGATGGCAATAGCGGATGAAGAAGGGGATAAAGCCGGTTTTATAGCGCAGTTTGGCGGACAGACGCCTTTAAAACTTGCCATGCCGCTTTATAATCAGAAAGTGAAAATAATGGGGACATCACCCCTGTCAATTGACGTCGCGGAAGACAGGGAAAAATTTGATAAAATCCTGACAAAATTAAACATAAGCAGGCCGGAAAACGGCACCGCTTTTTCGCTTGAAGAGGCGTGGAAGATTGTAAAACGCATAGGATATCCCGTGCTTGTAAGGCCGTCTTACGTGCTTGGCGGGCGCGGCATGGAAATTGTGTATGACGATGTCAGTTTTGAAAAATACGCTAAAGAGGCGTTTATAGTCTCCGAAAAGCATCCGGTTTTAATTGACAAGTTTCTGGAAGACGCTATTGAAGTGGACGTGGACTGCGTGTGCGACGGAAAAGAAGCCGTTATCTGCGGCATCATGGAGCACATAGAAGAGGCCGGAATACACTCAGGCGATTCCGCGTGCGTGCTTCCGCCCTTAAGCATAAGGCAGGATGCCATTGCCGTGATAAGGGATTACACGCATAAAATGGCGCTTGAACTTAACGTAAAAGGGCTTATGAACGTCCAGTACGCGCTGCGCAACGACCATGTTTACGTGCTGGAAGTAAATCCGCGCGCTTCAAGGACAGTGCCGTTTGTAAGCAAGGCAACGGGAATATCCTGGGCAAAGATAGCCACAAAAATTATGGCAGGTATGACCATAAAGCAGCTTAAGGTAAAAGAAAACCTTGACCTTCTGCACATAGCGGTAAAAGAAGCGGTGCTTCCGTTTAATAAATTCCAGGGGGCGGATATAGTGCTTGGCCCCGAAATGAAATCAACGGGCGAGGTTATGGGTATAGACAGTGATTTTGGCCACGCGTATTACAAGGCGCAGATAGCGGCGGGGCAGAAACTGCCGTCAGGCGGCGCCGTATTCGTCAGCGTAAAAAACAAAAACAAGCGCGATATTGTGTTTGTGGTAAAGAAACTGCGCGATATGGGTTTTGATATTATTGCTACCGAAGGCACGGCTAACGTGTTAAGAAAATACGGAATAACGGCGAAAACCGTCAAAAAAGTGTCGGAAGCTTCGCCGAATATACTGGACACCATGAAAGCCGGAAAAGTTCAGCTTATCATCAACACTCCGGTGGGCAAAGGTCCAAGGAGCGATGATTACATGATAAGGACACAGGCGATAGCGCTTGGAATACCTTACACCACCACAATGGCGGGCGCGCAGGCGGTTGTGACCGCGATAGAGGCGGCGGGCGAAACAGGGATGTCCGTTAAATCAATTCAGGAATATTATAAAGAGGCCAGGAAAAAATAGCAATTTAAGCTATAGGCAGTTAAGCATAAGCGGGAAAAATAGAGGATTAAGCTATAGGCAATTAAGCAGAAGCGAAAGGTTAAAACATAGAGATTTAAGCTATAGGCAATTAAGCATAAGCGATAGATTAAAGATAGGTTTCGCTATAGCTTAAATGCTTAAGCTGTTTATGCTTAATGTTTCGTTATAGCTTAAATGCTTAAACTGCTAAAGTGCTATGTTTGAAGGTTTCGTTATAGCTTAAATGCTTAAGAAACTTAATCGCTATACTTAAAGGAGAGCAATATGAAAAAGAAAGCCGGTAAAAAAAGCGGCGCAGATGCCGCTGCTGTACTGATGCTTGAAGACGGGACTTTTTTTAAGGGAAAATCCGCGGGATACGCGGGGGAAGCCGCGGGATTTATTACTTTTGACACATCTGTCGGCGGATATCAGGAACTGCTGACGGATCCTGCGGTAAAAGGCCACATAATCTGTATGACGTGGCCGGAACAGGGCAACACAGGGATTAATTCGGGCGATTATGAATCATCAGCCGTCCACGCGGCGGGCTTTGTCGCGGCGCAGATAAGCAGGTATACAAGCAACTGGCGCGCGGAAGGCGATTTCAGAAGCTGGCTTATAAAAAATAAAATCACGTCAATTGACGGGCTTGATGTCCGCGCGATTGTAAGGCACATAATAAAAAAAGGCGAAATGGGCGCTGTTATTTCCGCTGTTGATTTTGACAAAACATCGCTTCTTAAAAAAGCGCGCGCCGCCGCGGGTATAAAAATAGCTCCGGTTTCAACAGATAAAGAATATAAATGGGACAGCAGAAAAAAAATAACAGGGCTTGACCTTTTTGACAAAGAAACAGTTTATCTTAAAGTGTCGGACAATAAACGCAAATTTAAGGTCGCGGCTTTTGATTTTGGAATAAGGCAAAGCGCGCTTAAAATGTTCGCGTCAGCCGGATGCGAAGTAATTGTTCTGCCGGCTTCAACAAAGGCGCGGCGCGTGGAAGAAATAAAAGCTGACGGCGTTTTTCTTTCAGGCGGACCCGGCGATCCGCGTGAGATGAAAGAAATTCAGGCGGAAATAAAACAGCTTCTGGGAAAAGTGCCTGTTTTAGGCACGGGCCTTGGATGCCAGCTTATGGCCGCCGCGGCAGGGATAAAAATTGACAGAATGAAAGCAGGCCACAGGGGAGGCAACCATTCAATAATAAACACGCGGACAAAGGGCGTGGAAGTGGCTTCCCAGTACCACGGTTTTTCCATAAACGCGGAATCAATCAAGAAATCAAATAGCGGTTTTGAACCCCTTCTTATTAATTTAAATGACGGCGATATTGAAGGTATTGACTCAAAAAAACTTAAGGCATTCGGCGTCCAGTACTATCCGCAGGCAAGGCCGGGCAAACACGACGCGCCTTTTGTGTTCAACAAGTTCATTGATTATATGAAATCTGCAAAAGGGGTGAAATAAGATGCCAAAACGCACAGACATCAAAAAAATAATGATAATAGGTTCCGGCCCCATAACGATCGGGCAGGGCTGCGAATTTGACTATTCAGGTACACAGGCGTGCAAGGCTTTAAGGGAAGAAGGGTATAAGACGGTCCTTGTGAATTCCAATCCCGCCACAATTATGACGGACCCGGAATACGCGGACCGCACATACATAGAGCCGGTGAACGCGGAATTCGTTGAAAAAATAATTAAAAAAGAAAGGCCGGACGCTTTAATACCCACAATGGGCGGGCAAAGCGGGCTTAACCTTGGTTCGGAGCTTTCAAAAAGCGGCATCCTTAAAAAATACGGCGTGGAGCTTATAGGCGCGGATTATAACGCCATAGAAAAAGCCGAAGACAGGCTTTTGTTTAAGAACGCGATACAGAAGATAGGGCTGGAAGTTCCGGAAAGCGCGTACGTGGGCACAATGGAAGAAGCCCTGGCCGCGGCGAAAGTAATAAAATTCCCGATAATAGTCAGGCCGGCGTTTACCCTTGGCGGCGCAGGCGGTTCCATAGCGTATGGTATGTCGGATTTTAAACAGAAGGCGTATTACGGGCTTAAGGCTTCGCCCATTTCAAGGGTGCTTCTTGAAGAGTCCGTACTTGGATGGAAAGAGTACGAACTGGAGCTTATGCGCGACCACGAAGACAACGTCATTCAGATATGCAACATAGAAAATTTTGACCCCATGGGAGTCCATACCGGCGATTCAATATGCTCCGCGCCGGCGCAGACATTTACCGCGGCGGAATGCGCGCTTATCAAGGACGCGGGTATAGATATCATGAGGGAAATTGGCGTAAACGGCGGTGTAAACATTCAGTTTGCCGTGAATCCAAAAAACGGAAAGTTAAAGGTAATTGAACTTAACCCGCGCGTGTCGCGTTCTTCCGCGCTGGCTTCAAAGGCAACGGGTTTCCCGATAGCAAGGGTGGCGACAAAACTTGCGGTGGGCTACACGCTTGATGAAGTTTTAAACACAATGACCAAAAGGACGCCCGCTTCTTCGGAACCTGACGTGGATTACGTTGTGACCAAAGTGGCAAGGTTCACCTTTGAAAAATTCAAGGATACGCCCGACATACTTGGCCCTCAGATGAAGGCCATAGGCGAAGTAATGGCAATGGGAAGGACATTCAAAGAATCGCTTCAGAAGGCAATGCGCTCGCTGGAAACAGGAAGGTTTGGTTTTGGCGGCGACGGCAAGGATCCTTTATTATCTTCGCTTTCCGAAAAACAGATAGCGGAAAAACTTAAACTGCCGAATTCGCAGCGGCTCTGGTACATAAGGTACGCGCTGCAGAAAGGCATGGGTATAAAGAAGATTAATGAAATGACGGGTATTGACCCGTGGTTCATCGCGCAGCTGGATGAATTAATCGCGCAGGAAAATAAAATGAGCAAAAAATCCATAATTAAAAGCGCGGCGTTCCCGGATGAATTAAGAAGCGCCAAAGAATCAGGATTTTCCGATGTCCAGCTGGCTCAGATGCTTGGCACAACGCAGGATAAGGTAAGGGCGTTAAGGAAAAAATTTGACATAAAACCGGTTTATAAACACGCGGATACGTGCGCCGGCGAATATGACGCAAAGTCGTCATACCTGTATTCCACATACGGCAGCCAGAATGAAAATCCGATAAACACAAAAAAGAAAAAAGCGGTTATTCTTGGCGGCGGCCCAAACAGGATAGGCCAGGGAATAGAGTTTGACTACTGCTGTGTGCACGGGGTATTCGCCCTTAAAGAGGAAGGCTACGAAGTTTCAATGGTCAACTGCAACCCCGAAACCGTATCAACCGACTATGACACGGCTGACAAACTGTATTTTGAACCGCTGACGGTTGAAGACATTCTTGCGATATCCGAAGATGAAGGGAAGAAAACCGGGTTTATCGTGCAGTTTGGCGGGCAGACCCCTTTAAAACTTGCGGTTCCGCTTAAAGAAGCTGACGTTAAAATAATGGGCACTTCGCCTGAATCCATAGACAGGGCTGAAGACAGAAAAAAGTTTGACGCGGTGCTGACAGAACTTGACATCCCAAGGCCGGAAAACGGCACGGCGTTTAACCTTGCGGAGGCAAAAAAGATAGTAAGGGAAATGGGTTATCCCGTGCTTGTAAGGCCTTCTTATGTGCTTGGCGGCCGCGCTATGGAAATTGTTTATGATGAAGAGTCCTTTGATAAATACGCCAAAGAGGCCTTTATTGTTTCCGAGAAATATCCGATATTAATCGACAAATTCCTTGAAGACGCGGTGGAAGTTGACGTTGACTGCATCTGCGATGGAAAAGAGGCCTTAATCGCGGGCATTATGGAGCACATAGAAGAGGCCGGAATACACTCCGGCGATTCCGCCTGCGTTCTGCCGCCCATCACTATCAGGGGAGATATGCTGGAGAAGATTAAGCAGTACACAAAAGCGCTGGCTTTAAAACTTAACGTAAAAGGTCTTATGAACGTGCAGTACGCGATAAGAAATGACATTGTCTATATCCTTGAAGCAAATCCGCGCGCGTCAAGGACGGTGCCTTTTGTAAGCAAGGCAACCGGCGTGGCATGGGCAAAACTTGCGACTAAAATTATGACAGGAAAGACGTTAAAGCAGCTTAAGGTAAAGGAAAAACTTGACCTGCAGCACGTATCCGTAAAAGAATCCGTGTTTCCGTTCTCCAAGTTTATCGGTGCTGATACTGTTCTTGGGCCGGAAATGAAATCAACAGGCGAGGTTATGGGGCTGGATAAGGATTTTGGGCATGCTTATTATAAATCGCAGGTTGCCGCCGGACAGAAGATTCCTTCAAAAGGAACGGTCTTTATTTCTGTGAAGAATAAAGACAAGCGCGATATTGTCTTTGTCGCGAAGAAACTTGTTGACCTTGGATTTAAAATCGCGGCCACGCTTGGAACGGCAAACGCTCTGGAGCAGTTTGGCATAGAGACAATAAAAGTGAAAAAGGTCCATGAAAAGGGCGGAAACGTAATTGATATGATAAAGGCGGGAAAGATAAACCTTATCATCAATACTCCGGCGGGCAAAGGGCCAAGAAGCGATGATTACCAGATTAGGCTTCACGCCATAAGCCTGGGCGTGCCTTATACCACGACAATGTCGGGGGCGCAGGCGCTTGTTTACGCCATAGAATCGGTAAGCAAAAAAGAGGTGGAAGTGATGCCGCTGCAGGAGTATTATAAAAAATAAAGCAAATTATTAAAAAGAGGCAAAATGAAGAATTCAGGGAAAGTGGTTTTTAATAAGAAAACCGGAGAAGGGCTGTACCATTTAAGGCTTGCGGTTAAAAAGCGCTTTAAAGCTAAGCCGGCGCAGTTTATAAATGTGAAAGTGTCAGACACTGTTGTGCCGCTGCTGCGCAGGCCGTTTTCCATTTTTTCGGCCGAGAAAAAGGAACTGGATCTGGTTTATAAAGTTATAGGCGAAGGGACAAGGCTTCTGTCAGAAAAGAAAAAAGGCGACGCGGTTGATTTTATCGGGCCGCAGGGCAACACTTATCCGGTTGATTTAAAGGATAAAAAATCAAAGCTGATAATTATCGGCGGCGGCACAGGCGCGGCTTCGGTTCATTTTCTGGCAAATGAACTTAAAAAATCAAAGAGAAAGTTTACGCTTATTCAGGGCGCGCGCAATAAGCGGCTTATCGTGGCCGAAAAAGAATTTAAAAAACTTGGATGCCTTTTTGCCACGGAAGACGGTTCGCTTGGCACAAGGGGATATGTGACTGATGTACTGAAAAAAGTACTGGAGCCAAACGCCGTTATTTACGCGTGCGGCCCGGAACCCATGATTAAAGCGGTAAAAAGAATAACCGAAAAAATGGATGATGTAAAATTTTACGCTTCATTTGAGGCGTATATGGGATGCGGCATAGGCGCGTGCATAAGCTGTGTAATTCCCGTAGGCGTCGCTGATAACTTTGTGTATAAAAGGGTATGCAAGGAAGGCACGGTTTTTGACGTAAGCGAGGTAGTGATTTAAAGATAGAGGGACGGATGCACGGAGTGACAGAGGGACGGAAGGTTGGTTTGGAACCGGTTGGAGCTAGCATGCGAGCGGAAATCGCCGCAATGAAGTGAGTTTACGAGCGAAGAAGCGGGGATGGTCTTTCCCAGCCGCCGCAGCAAATAAGCTGCTATGGCGGAGGAGGCAGCCCGAGGTAGTTAAAAGGATTGTTATAGGTTTGGTAAAAGCGAGTTTACGGACGGAATTATCAGCGCGAAGGATTGGAAGGCAGGAAGGTTTTTCCGACCATCCGTCCCTCCGTGCATCTGTCCCTTGGATTCTTACAAGGAGTTTTTATGAGAGTAAACACAACAGTAAACATAGGCGGGCTGGTTTTAAAAAATCCGGTAATGACGGCTTCCGGTACTTTTGGCTACGGGCTGGAGTTTGAAGAGTATGTAAACCTTAATAAACTTGGCGCCATAGTGGTAAAAGGCATCGCCTTAAATCCGGTAAAAGGCAATAAGCCCCAGAGGCTGGTGGAAACTCCGGCAGGAATTATGAACGCCATAGGCCTTCAGAACGTGGGTGTTGAAGCTTTCATATCAGAAAAACTTCCGCTTTTAAAAAAATATTCAACTCCGGTCATTGCAAACATATACGGCACTGATGTCGACGGCTATATTAAAGTCGCGCAAAGGCTTAACGATTCCGCGACAGCGGCGGTTGAAATAAATATTTCCTGCCCAAACGTAAAAAAGGGCGGGCTTCAGTTTGCATCAGATAAAGACGCGATAGCAACAATGATGAACGGTATTAAAAAGGTCTTTACAAGGCCCGTTATCGTGAAACTTTCACCCAATACCGGCAACATAGAAGAGATGGCGCAGGTGTGTGAAGATAACGGCGCTGACGCGGTATCGCTTATCAACACGCTTGTGGGGCTGTCCATAAACCTGAAAACAAGACGCCCCAATATAGCCAATGTTTTCGGAGGGTTGTCCGGCCCTGCCATCAAACCCGTGGCGCTTGCCATGGTTCATAAAGTGTCAAAAAAAATTAAAATACCAATAATAGGCATTGGCGGAATTATGAATACAACGGACGCGCTGGAATTTATTGTGGCGGGCGCGTCAGCCGTGCAGATAGGGACAGCCAATTTTGTTGACCCTTCAATAACCGGGATAATAGCAGACGGAATTAAAAGCTATCTGGATGATAACGGTATTAATTCCATTACAGAACTTACAGGAACCCTGGAGTATTGATTTGAAGAGAATAATTATCACAGCGGCCTTTACATTGCTGATTGCAGGAATATGCAGGGCTGAAGCGAAGATAATGTTAAACAGCAATATTGTTAAAGAAGGCGGTGTTGTAAAAGCGTTACTCTATTCTGATAAGCCTTTTTCGGGGTCTGAAGTGAAATTTATGGGTGAAAAATACCCTGTGTTTTTCAGGAACTATGACAAAGCCGCTAAAGAGTTCACTTTTCTGGCTCTTGTGCCGGTGCCGCTTGAAACATCCGGAGTCAAAAAACTTCATATAAGGTACTTGATGAACGGCAGGGAATATGAACATACTGAAAAAATAGAAGTTAAAAAAATAAGCGCGGGCAGGTCTGATGTTCAGACCGGCGGAAAACGGGCGGAATTAGGCGTGAATTTTGGCCCTGAAAACAAGATAATAAAAAAACGGCAGGAAAAGAGAACTCCTATAAAATTTGACCTTCCGTTTATTAAACCTGCTGAAGGCGAAATAACAAGCGCGTTTGGAAAGAAAAGGACTTATGACGGCGGAAGTTATGGATCAACACACAAAGGCGTTGATATTGCGAATAAGCAGGGGACAAAAGTGGCTGCCGCAAATCACGGCGTGGTGGTTGAAGCCGCTACAATGAAAGGCCACGGAGTCACCGTTATAATTGACCACGGCGGCGGTTTATACTCTTTGTATTTTCATCTTAAGGGCGTTTATGTTAAAAAAGGCGTTGAAGTAAAAAAAGGCGATATTATTGCCACAATGGGAAGCACAGGTGTTTCCACCGGGCCCCACCTTCACTGGCAGATGAACCTTTTTGGAATACCCGTAAGCCCGATGGATTTTACGACGATGATGTAGAAGCGGCAGCTCGGCGGCTATGCAGCTCAGAGGTCTGGTTTGGTAGACGCGGGTCTTTAGCCCGCGGCAGTTGATTTGATTTTGTTCATGTTTTGGCTCTGGTAGGCGCACCTTTTAAGGTGCGGTTGTAGCGAGCATGCGAAGCGGAAATCCCGGAAATGAAGCGAATGTATTAGCAAAGCAGGCGGGACAGTTGAAGTAGCTGTCAGCTGTAACCTGTCAGTTGATATATGCTATAATAAGAAACATTAATTTTAATTCAGGAGGAAAAAGTGAAAAGCGCGGAAGAACAGCTTAAGATAGTAAAACGCGGTATAGTTGATATTGTGACCGAAGAAGACCTGTTAAAGAAGTTTCAAAAATCCGTAAAAACAGGCAAACCGCTTAATATCAAATACGGAATTGACCCCACGGCAACCGATATACACGTGGGCCATACCGTCGGATTAAATAAATTAAGGCAGTTTCAGGACCTTGGGCACACGGCAATACTTATAATCGGCGATTATACCGCGATGATAGGCGACCCTTCGGGCAGAATGTCCGAACGCCCTCAGCTTGACCGCGAAACAATCATGAAAAATGTAGCCACTTATAAAGAACAGGCGTTCAGGATTCTTGATAAGGATAAAGTAAAGGTTGTTTTTAACGGGGACTGGTTCGGAAAGATGAATTTTATGGATGTCATAAAAATGGTGTCAAAGTTTACTTTGGCGCAGATGATGGAACACGACTATTTTGACAAACGTTTTAAGGAAGGCGTCCCTCTTTCAATACACGAACTTTTTTATCCAATCATGCAGGGTTATGACTCTGTGATGGTTGAAGCGGATATAGAACTTGGCGGAACTGACCAGCGTTTTAATGTCATCGCCGGAAGGTACCTTCAGAAGGAAAGCGGAAAAGAACCTCAGGTGGGGCTGTTTAATCCCATTCTTCTTGGCCTTGACGGAAAAAATAAAATGAGCAAGTCGCTGGGGAATTATATAGGTTTAAACTTTACGCCGGAAGATATGTTCGGAAAAGTTATGTCAATTCCGGATACGCTTATCACGCAGTATTTTGAACTTTTGACGGATGAGTCTTATGAAATTATTGAAGCGATGAAAGAAGCAATGGCAAAAGGCGAAAATCCGCGCGATTTTAAGGTGAAACTTGGCGAAGCAATTGTAAGAAAATACCACAATGAAGAGGCGGCAGCCAAAGCAAGGTTTTTTTTTGACAGCCTTTTTTCAAAAAAAGAGATTCCGTATGAAGATAATGTAATGGATTGGAATGATATTTTTGAAAATGAAGCCGGGGTTTCTGCCGTGACGTTTATGAAGAAAACGGCAAAGAAATTACTGTCAATTGAACTGTCAGGGGCGGACGCGAAAGGGATGCTGCCGGGGCTGTTAATTGATGAAAAAAAATACGATAAACCAATGATAACAAAAAGTGATTTTACCGCAAAGAAACTTAAATTCAAGTTTGGAAAAGCAAAACCGGTTTACGGTGTCATATATATTAAATAGCCGGAGCTGCAAATGAGAAAAAAATTAATTTACTGCCCATATTGCTCCGCGCGGTTTGAAGATAAAAAAGAACACGGATTTAAACGGCATTACTGCCCAAAGTGCCGGGATTTTTTTTATGATAATCCGCTTGTAGGGACTGCGGTTGTTGCCGTAAAGGCGGGGCAGCTGCTGTTGATAAAAAGAAATATTCACCCCGGACGCGGAATGTGGGCCCTGCCCGGCGGTTTCGCGGAACAGGGCGAAACCGTGGAAGCCGCGGCAAAAAGGGAATTGTATGAAGAGACGGGCTTAAAGGCAAAAAAAGCCGTTATTGACGCTGTGCTTACGGAAAATTCTTTCATGTACGGCACGGTTATTGTTCCTGTAATAAAAGCTTCGGGTTTAACAGGAAAGTTAAAACCAGGCAAAGACGAGCTTGAAGCAAAATTTTTTGATATGGACAAACTGCCCCTTTTGGTTTTTTCCACCCACAGGAAGGCGGTGCGGGAACTGATAAAAGGCAGAGGGACGGATGCACAGAGGGACAGAAGGACGGAAGGTTAAAAGGACATAAGTTCGGTTTTGAACTGGTAGGCGCACCCTTTAGGGTGCGGCATTTGATCTTGTTTTTGAAAAACATAAATCCAAACCACGCACATAATACCAAGCAGTTTTATTAGAGGCTCGGTATTAAAGGGTGCGGCTACCAAGGCGAAAAAAGATTTTGCAGGCTTGGCTGCAGGATAGATGTTATGTGACGGTTTGAAGGTTTATACTGGCCCTCCGGCCATCCGTGCATCTGTCCCTCGGATTTTAATAATTTTATTGAGGTGTTTCTTTGCGTATAATAGCGGATTTTCACGTTCATTCGGCATATTCACGCGCTACAAGCCCTTCCATGAATCCGGTGGAAATATGCGGATGGGCGGATAAAAAGGGCATTTCCGTGATTGCCACGGGCGACTTCCAGCACCCTGCTTATTTTGGCGTGCTAAAAAACAAACTTGTTGAAGCCGAACCCGGGCTTTATAAGGTCAAAAAAAGCAGTTATAAATCAAGGATGATCCTTTCAACAGAGACGTCGCACATTTACAAGCAGGGCGGAAAAGTCCGCAAGGTTCATATGCTTGTAGTGATGCCGGACATGTCAGCGGCGGAAAAATTTTCAAAAAAGCTTGCGACTCTGGGTAACACCGGTTCTGACGGAAGGCCAATTTTCGGGTTTTCCGCCAAAGACCTTGTAAAAATCTCTCTTGATATAGCGCCTGATGCCATGGTAATACCGGCCCATATATGGACCCCGTGGTTTTCGGTATTCGGTTCCAAGTCGGGCTTTAATTCCCTTGAAGAGTGTTTTGAAGAACAGGTAAAATACATTCACGCGGTTGAAACAGGGCTTTCATCGGATGCCGCCATGAACTGGCGGGTGTCTGAACTTGACAAAGTCGCCCTTATTTCAAATTCCGACGCGCATTCGCCGCGCAAAATCGGCAGGGAAGCCAATGTGCTTGACTGTGACCTTAGTTATAAATCCATAAAACAGGCGGTAGAAAAAAAAGACAGAAAAAAGTTCCTTTACACGATAGAATTTTTTCCGGAAGAAGGCAAATACCACAATGACGGCCACAGGCTCTGCGGGATTAATTATCACCCGCGCGAGTCGCTTGCAAAGAAAAACCGCTGTCCGGTCTGTTTTAAGCCGCTTGTGCTTGGTGTGCTGCACAGGGTGGAAGAACTTGCTGACAGGCCTTGGGACTACATCCCCAAAAATGCCATACCGCAGAAGCACATAATACCGCTGGAAGAAATCATAGCGGACGTAAAAGAGGTATCCGCTTCAAGCAAGAAAGTGGCGGAGGCGTACGAAAAGATGATTGTAAAAGGCGGGCCGGAGTTTGAAATTCTTCTGGACAGGACGCCGGAAGAGTTAAAAAACATATGCGATGAAAAGACCGCGCAGGCAATTATGCTTGTAAGGGAAGAAAAAGTAAACCTTGTCCCGGGTTTTGACGGCGAATTCGGCAAAATATCAATTTTCAGAAAACTTGACAATGCGGTTCCAAGGCCGGGCAAATTACAGATGGACCTTTTTGAATAAGGAGTACGGCAGATGAAAAGAAATTTATACGGCATAGCCGCGCTTGCGGCGGTTTTATTTCTTGGCTACAACCTGATATTAAACGTCTACATCAAAGACGCCCTTAAAACAATCGATAAAAACTCGCGCTATGGTTTTTGTTTAAGCATAATACCGGACAGGATAACTTTTTTTGACGTAAGGATGGGGGAAAATATAAGGATAAAAAAACTTACCGTGGACGTGCGTGTCCGCAACATAATCAAAAAAGATATTTTCAGAGGGCTTGACGGCGCGGTTATAAACGGGTTAAGCGTTATGTACACCGCGGAAGAAATGGCAAAAAAAGACAGGCCAAAAATAGCCCCTTTTGTGGTGCCTTACTTTAATTACCTTAAGGTAAAAAATTCGGAAATAGTGTACATGGACCCGGCGGTTTTTACCGAAGTAAAAGTGTCGGGAATATCCGGGCAGAGCAGGTTTGTAAAAAACGGCGCGCAGAGCGGGCATAAAGTTATTTTTGACGGCAAAGGTTTCTTTCAGGGCGATTATTCGCAGAAAACCGGAATAAGGTTTGAATTTTACCCGTATTATCAGAACCGGCTGTCTGTTTCGCTTTTTGGCAGGGGAATAAGCGCGCCGGAACTGGAACCGCTTTTGGCGCGCGCCAATGTGGCAATTGAAGGCGGAAAAATTGATTTTATATTGCAGTTTAAAAACGAGATGCGCAAAGTAAGTTTTAATAACATCATGCGTTTTAAAAATGTTAAAATAAAAGAGAAATCAGACATGGACATAAAGGCCGTGCTGGGAGTTTCTTATTCCCAGATGGCGGATTTTTTAAAGGACGCTGACGGCGTTTTTGACGTAAATTTTGCCTTTGACACGCCCGAAGCGGAGTTTGGCAGTTTTCCAAAGATATATGCTTCTAAATTCGCGGAAGCGCTGTCAGGCAGAATAGCTCTTGGCATTGCCACGGCGCCTATCAGGCAGATTCACGGTATTATATGGGCAATAACAGGAATCGGAAACGCGGGCAGTGACGCGGATGTAAAAAGTATTTATCCGGAAGTTAAATAAAGCCGTAAAATTCAGGGGAGGCATAAATGAGCGTAAGAAACAGGTATGTTTTGGAAGATATAGCAGATGACAGCTGGAGGATGTTCCGTATTATTTCGGAATTTGTGGACGGTTTTGAAGACCTTGGCGATATTACAAAAGGGGTGACTATATTCGGTTCCGCAAGGGAAGCCGCGGGTTCCAAGTATTATGACGCGGCAAGAAAAACGGCGAATATTCTTGCCAAAAAAGGGTATACAATTATTACAGGCGGCGGCGGCGGAATAATGGAAGCCGGCAACCGCGGCGCGTTTGATGCGGGAAAAAGAAGCGTGGGGCTTAACATAGAACTTCCGTTTGAGCAGAAACCAAATAAGTATGCGCAGACGCAGATTGGTTTTCGGTACTTCTTCGCCAGGAAGGTGATGTTTTTAAAGTACGCTAACGGTTTTGTGGTGTTTCCCGGCGGGTTCGGCACGCTTGACGAATTATTTGAAGCAATGACGATGATTCAGACACATAAGGTCAAACCTTTTCCCGTGGCGCTATACGGTAAAAAATACTGGGCAGGCATGGTTGAATGGATAAAAGATTCGCTTCTGGAACACGGCGCAATATCGACGGGCGATTTAAACCTGTTTAAAATTGTTGACACTCCTGAAGACGCGGTAAAGCATATTCTGGGGAAAAAGAAAAAATGACGGTAAAAGCCGTTTTTTTTGACGCGGGAGAAACCCTTATACACCGTAATCCGTCCCTGGCTACAATTACGCACAGGTACCTGTTAAAAGCCGGGAAAAAAGTAAACCGCGCAAAGCTGAATCAGGTGCTTTCGCATTCCGCGCTTGATATGAAAGAAATAGTCCAAAAGGCGGAATTAAACGATACGGAAAAATGGCACGTATATATGGATTCGGTTCTTAAGCGGCTTGGCATAAAGGATAA
The DNA here is from genome assembly GCA_029565735.1 of bacterium. Lineage (GTDB taxonomy): Bacteria > Oederibacteriota > PGYV01 > PGYV01 > PGYV01 > PGYV01. Next base: position 2,380 of record JAKQNO010000039.1, on the reverse strand, counting down.
TGAATTAAAGAACCGGGTGATATCAAGGCTTAAGCGCGGCACAAGTTTCAGGGTGTATGATGAAGTATGGGGAGTGTTAAAAGGTTTAAAAAAAGCGGGCATAAAAACCGGCATCATATCAAATGCGCCAAAGGATTTAAAAAAAGTCTTTGACCGGCTGGGCCTTACAAAGCAGTTTGACTGGATAGTGGTGTCGGAAGACGCCGGCGCGGAAAAACCGGATAAAAAAATTTATGAACTTGCCTTAAAAAAATGCGGCATTGAAAGGGAAAATATAATATATGTGGGCGATAATTACCTTGCGGATATAATGGGCGCGCTTAAATCGGGTATAAGGCCCGTCTGGCTGCTGCGCGAAACAAAGGACGCCCAGTTTACCTATAAAACAGGAAAAGTTCCTGACGGCGTGGCTGTAATAAAGTCGCTGCGCGAAATCAACCGTGTCATCAGGCAATATGGAGGGTTAAAGTGATATCCGCTGTTGTGGCTGTCCGTTCGCTTGAAGAGGAAGAAAGGGTGATTAATAATTTAAAGGCTTACCCGTTTCAAGAAATAATACTGGCAGAGGGAAAAAACCCTTCGCTTCAGAGAAATATGGCGGTAAATGAGGCGCAGGGCGATATTATTTATTTTTTTGACGATGATTCTGCATTAATACCTGGCGGGGTTGAATCTGTCCTGGAAGTGTTCAACACCGACAGTTCCGCGGCTGTATGCGGAGGGCCTGCGTTAACGCCTGACACCGATACAAGAATACAAAAATCTTTCGGCGCGGTTCTGGCAAGCTCCTGGGCTTCGGCGAAAAGCAGCGCGCGTTATAAAAAAGCGGGCGTTAAGAGGTACACGGGAGAGCATGAAATGATACTGTGCAATATGGCTGTCAAAAAAGACGTATTTACCGGTATGAACGGTTTCAGGGAAGACTTATATCCCAACGAGGAAAATGAATTCCTGTCCCGCGTGTCAGCTTCGGGCGCGAAAATTGTTTACGAGCCCAAAGCCGCCGTGCACAGAAGCGCAAGGGCTGATTATTCGGCTTTTGTCAGGCAGTGCTTTAATTATGGAAGGGGCAGGGGGGAACAGGCGGTGATTTCCTTTGACAATTCCGCCATAATGAACTTTATCCCTGCTTTATTTGTCCTTTATCTGCTTTTTGCCGCTGTTACCGGCGGCGGTATTTTAATATCCATCCCTTTCTTTTTATATCTGGCGCTTACGTTAGCCTTCTCTTACGAAACCGCCGCCAAACTTAATGACATTGCCTTTATCCCTTTTATATTTTTGTCTTTTTTCACCCTGCATCTGTGTTACGGCGCGGGGACCATATTCGGCCTTGTAAGGGCGATAACAGGCAATAAGCCGGAAATTGACACAGAAGTAAAACTTAAAACGATTAGGAAGATATAATTGAAGGTTCTTGTATTATCATCCCAGGCGTCAAACACGGGTTCAACGTTAAGGGCTTTTTATATTTATAAGCACCTTAAAAAATATGCTGACGCGGATTATATAGCGCCGCCTTTTAAAAGCATGCCTTTTATGCTGGATTTTCTTTTCTCTCTTTTTTACTATTTTTTTATGGTGTTAAACAGAAAATACGACGCGGTCATAATCGTCAAGCCTTACCCCAACACTGTTCTGCCCGCGCTTGTATTAAAAGCCGGCGGCGCGAAGCTTATAATAGACATAGACGATATGGATTACGGCTACCGGGCGGGATTTTTGTCGCAGGTTATAAAAACGCTTCAGGACAATATGACAGAAAAAGCTGATTATCTTACCAGCCATAATCAAACCCTTATCAAGCTTATTGAAGAAAACCACCCGCGTTTTAAGGGAAAAATCTATATGCTTAAGCAGTGTGTTGACCTGTCGCTGTACAAAAAAACGCCGTCATCTTTAAAAATTTCCCGTGAAATTAAAAGTGTTTACAAAGGCAAAAAAATTATGTTTTATACCGCGCATCTGAATATAGCGTCGTACCTTGACGACATTCTGGCGGCTGTAAGCGCTGTTAAAGAGGATTATGTGCTGATAGTGGGCGGCGGCGGCCCCATGCTTGATTATTATAAAAAAAGCGCGGCAAAGATGGGATTATCTGATAAAGTTATTTTTACCGGCCAGCTTAAGCAGGAAGAAATAGTGCCGTATATTCTGGCGTCGGATTTGTGCCTTGTGTATTACAGGAATGAACCGGTAAACCTTCACAGGGCGTCAATGAAATTAAGGGAATACCTTTCCTTAGGCGCGAATGTGGCCGCGAACGCGGTGGGGGAGATAAAGGATTTTAAAAGCGTTGTGCATTTAAGCGGCTCGTCCGTGAAAAACTATTCCGTGATGATATCTGACTGCCTTAGGAAAAATAAAAAAACCGAGGTTA
>JAKQNO010000033.1 GCA_029565735.1 bacterium | reverse complement strand
TATCTTTTCGCCCATGGTCATGGCTTCCACCTGGTCGTGCGTTACGTATATCATTGTCGCCTGCAGCCTTGTGTGAAGCTTTGAAAGCTCCGCCCTCATCTGCACCCTTAACTTCGCGTCAAGGTTGGACAAAGGTTCGTCAAACAGGAACACTTTGGGTTTTCTTACTATCGCGCGGCCCACTGCAACCCTCTGCCTTTCGCCGCCGGAGAGCTGTTTTGGTTTTCTCTGCAATAAATGCTTTATGCTTAATATGTCAGCAGCTTCTTCAACCCTGGATTTTATCTCCGCTTTCGGATACTTTCTTAACTTTAATCCGAATTCCATGTTTTCGTACACTGTCATGTGCGGGTACAAAGCGTAGTTCTGGAAAACCATTGCTATGTCGCGGTCTTTCGGCGGAATGTCGTTTACAAGCTTGTCGTCAATGTACATTTCGCCCGATGTTATCTCTTCAAGGCCCGCTATCATCCTTAATGTTGTCGTCTTGCCGCAGCCTGACGGCCCTACAAGGATTAAAAATTCCTTGTCTTCGCATACAAAGTTCGCGTCTTTGACAGCTGTTACATTTCCGTACTTTTTCCAGATGTTTTTCAATACAACACGCGCCATAAAATGAACCTCCGGGAGGATTTTTTAGATCTGACGGGCAGAAGCCTTAAACTCATTCCAACACCCGCAAGAAAATTTGATAGTATAATAACACTTTATAAGTATTGTGTCAAACAGTTAGAAAAAATAGCGATTTAAGCTAAAAGCAGATAAGCAGAAGCGAAAAATATAATAAAAAATTCCGGTATTGGCGGGTCTTTAGCCCGCGTGTTTTTATCATAAAATAATAACCTACTATCAATCTTTCGCTTATGCTTAATTGCCTATAGCTTAATTCGCTGTCTTTTAAGCCAACTACCGCACCCTAAAGGGTGCGCCTACCACTTCCAAACCTATCTGCCGAGCTGCCGAGCTGCTTTCTCTTTTAAACCCAAATAACCTTTATCTCTTTTTCCAGCTGCTTAAATTCCTTATCCCCTGTCACGACCGGCGCTTTGTGCACCATTGCCAACGCGGCGGCAAAGCAGTCCGCGTATGACATTTTATTTTCCGCTTTAATGCTGCCCGCAAGCACGGCAAGGTCACGCCCTGTATCCTGAATATGAACAGGTATGGAATCAAGCATATCCAGAGCTTTTAGCGCTGTTTTGGCGCCGGCTTTTTTTGTTACAGCGTAAAACAGCTCTCCGCAGTTGACCGAAGACATCATTAATACGCGGCCTTTTTTCGCGGATTCCTTGATTATTTCTTCAACTTTATCCGCCCCTTTTTCATTGAAAAAAAACGCCATAACCGCATACGTATCAACCACTATTTTTTCCATTTTTTATCCATCTGCGCGTATTCTGCGGCCCTTTCCCTTAGCAAAAATTCCGTCATTGACTCATCTGACTTTAAGGCGCCTTTCATCTTTGAAATGCTGTCAGTGCCGGCCGGAGACATAAATATCCCGTTTTCTTCCTCTTTTACAAGCAGTTTAGTTCCCTTTTTGATATTAAGTTTTTTCCTTAGTCCCGCAGGTATGACAACCTGCCCTTTCTGCGTTACGGTAATTGTGTACATATCCACCTCCATAATCAAATCTTACATTATATGCAAAAGTAAGTCAATTAGTAAAAACGGCTTACATTAAAATCGGAAGGACAGCGAATTAAGCAATAGGCAGATAAGCAGAAGCGGAAAATATAACAAAAAATTCCGGTATTGGCGGGTCTTTCCCGGCCGTCACAGCAACAAAGATGCTTTCCACGC
>JAKQNO010000026.1 GCA_029565735.1 bacterium | reverse complement strand
CTTTATGATGTGGGAGTGTTCCCTAACATACGGTCTGCCGAAAGAATAATGTTTCTACAGATTTTGGAGTTAAACTACAAAGAAAACGGCGAGAAACCCTATTATGCTTAGTTTAATTTACACACTATTCTTGACAGAATCCACTTAATCAACCCCTAACAACACGCCTTCTTCGCGCAGCAGCCTTCTTTTTTCCTTTATCCCCCACCTGTAGCCGCCGATACTGCCGTCATTTCTTATAACTCTGTGGCAGGGTATTATTATTTTCTGCGTGTTAGCGCCGGCAGCGTTGGCAACGGCGCGCGCCGCATTCGGCCTTCCGATGCGCGCTGCTATTTCTTTATATGTGGCTGTTTTACCTTTGGGAATTTTTTTAATCTCTTCCCATACAAGCTTCTGAAAATCAGTCCCAGGCTTTGTTGTTTTCATTATAATATGCTATCAGTGATATAGTTCCGTATTTATTATAATAGACATGGAAGGAATATGGGTATTTGGCAACGCAGGAGCATTTAAAGGCGGAGAAACGCCGGCAAAACCCGCGTAATCTCCGGTGTCCGGGATTCCCGAATAATCGTTATCCACAACTCCAAAAACATATAAATCGGCGTTCAGGTATACCGGCGGATGATAAGAAAAGGCGGTAAAAGTGTTAGAACCGCATATGTTGTTATACCTGTGGTAATAACCGTCGTCAATATTGTCATTTGCGTCAATATAAATAAAAAACTGCTTTCCTTCCATTCCGGCACTATGATAAATGACGCCTCCGACATCCGCTGGAGTCATTCCGATGGTAGGCGTAAAAACCGGAGTATTCTGCGGCGTGGGTGTAAGCGTGGGTGTAAGAGCCGGAGCTGACGGATTTTCATTTTCGGAACAACTGATTAACAAAATAAAGATTACCGCCAAAACCGTAAAAAACGCCGACTTTTTCCTCACGGTTCACCATCCTGTCTGTTTTTTCAGTTCATGAATTATACATTATATGTATTTTTTTTTATTTTTCAATACAAATCATAAAATTTTTTGCCGTTTTCATTTCCGTATAAATATTTTAACGGATTGACACTGCAGGCATATTAAAATATAATTAATTGTTAAAAAAATGATACGAGGTGGGAAAAATGGGAAAAAAATCAGCTTTAATTGTACTTTTATTATTGCCTTTCATCTTTGTTATGATGCTTTCATGCGCCAAAAAATCGCCTACAGAACCTATAGCAACGATAACGCCGACACATACCGCCACCGCTACAGTAACGCCGGTTGCTATAGCGGATTTTGAAGAATCATCGTGCGTGACTTCAATAGTCTGTTCCGACTGCACCAACCAGGTTTTGGGAGCCACATCAACCGGAGTTGACCTTTACTCCAGAAATTGCGTATCACTTTCGTCACAACCTGCCGAATACGGTACAAAAGCTTACAGCGTATCGGCGACGGTTAAAAGCGATAACAACGCGTGGTTTGGCGCTTATCCTAAGACGCGCTCCGCAAACGGAATCGGAAGTGATTTTTCCGCTTATAACAGGCTTAATTTAAAGTATAAAGTTCTGACAAACGCGGCCGCGGGCGAAAAAATAATGCTGTCCGCCGCAATACAGGACCCTTCCATATCAAACAGGCTTGAAAAAGACGGCATAGAGCTTGACAATTCGGGAAACTGGGCTTCTTTATCGCTTGATATTAATACATTCACGGTCGCAAGCTTAATGACAGCCGCGGAAATACTTGAAAATACTGACGAGATAAGATTTTTGATAAGGGCTGACGGCGACGGAATTACCACGCCTTTCGTTGAATTCATCTTTGACAACGTGACAATGTCAAAACAATAAATATAAAAACGGCCTTGCGGCGCCCCCTAAAGGAGCTGCCGCAAGGCCGTTAATGTTAATCTTAGCGGTATTCTATTTCCAAAAGAGGCCTGTCCGATGACGGTGTTCTTTCCCCTGTATATATTACGGCAAAGTTTTGAGCCGTTTCATCTTCCGTGATAAAAGCCAGGCCTTTATTTGAAGCGGGTGTATCAAGCCACTGCTGGACAACGTTATTTTCAATCTCAAATACAATTACATCCGTGACGCCCGCACTAACCACAGCCGGCATTGCGGCATTTGCCGAAGATAAATCCCCTCCGGTCCATGCCGCTCCATTAGATGCCTGATTCCAGGTTACCGCCTCTTCAAGCCATAACGCTCCCGCAGGGACAAGCCTAAGGCTGAACGTAGTGGCGCCGCCTGAATTGTTCAGACGAACGGTAAGCTTTGCTTTTGTAATTATGGAACCCGAAGGAATGGAAGAGATATCAAACCTGATAAGGCTCCTCATTACGCCAAGCGATGTTGTGTATCCAATCCTCATATATTCCTTACTCCCCCCGTTTACCGAAGAGCTGTTTGCCAAAATTTCGGAATCCGACGCGCCTGTATAAGATAAAACACCTTCCTGAAAAGAAATGTAATCAGGCGTTGGCGTTGCCGCAGGCGCCGGGGATGATGCCGGATTTGATTTTGAACATGAAACAAACGGTATTACAGAGGTTACAAAAACAGTTAATAACAAAAGCATTTTTCTCTTCATTTAATCCTCCGGGATTATTCAATATTTTATGGATTATATACCCTGTCATATTTTTAATCAATACAGTATTTTCACTTTCCTGTATAGCATCCAATAAATGCGTGTGTATGTATCAGAACAGGCTTACACTACCCCGCGCGCATGACATTCAATATAACTTTTATTATTGTATCTTTTTCCGAAGGCGCGCTGATTGCCGTTAAAAGCGTAAGCGACGCAAGCGCGCCGTTGCTTATGGAAGGGCTGCCGTCAGGCTTATAAAGCAGCCTGTTTTTACCGGCTAATATAAAAACAGAACAGGCTTAATTTTACGGCCCCTCCCGTCCAAATACGGGACAACAACTTACAGCTTTTCCGATATAGCCAAAAGCGGCAATAGGCACAATGACAGCTGCGCAAATACTTGCCGCCGCTGATTAGATAAGGTTTTTAATACCGGCTGCCGTCAGCGGCATTACCACCCCGTTTGCGGAATTTATTATTGACAATTTAACAGTGTCAAAACAAAATAACGGCCCTGCGGACACCCTGTTAGAAAGGGCTTTTGCAGGGCCGTTACCCTTTACTTTAGTGGTATTCTATCTCAAGAAGCGGCCTGTCTGCCTGAGTAGCCGTTTCTCCCGTATAAATTACAACAAAATTCAGCGCTGCTTCATTTTCCGTTACAAAGGCCAGCCCTTTGTTTGACAAAGGATTGTCAAGCCATCCCTGCACAATATATGGTTCAATTTCATATACAAGCACATCAGTAACCGTTGATTGCACAAGGGCAGGCATTGCCGCGTTTGCAGACGACAAATCCCCTCCGGTCCATGACAATCCGCCGGATGCCTGATCCCATGTTACTTCATTTTCAACCCATACCGCGCCAACAGGTACAAGTTTTAAGTTGAACGTCGTGGCTCCGCTTGAATTGTTCAGATGAACAGTAAGTTTTGCTTTTGTAATCTGTGAACCTGAAGGAATTGAAGAAATATCAAAACTTATAAGGCTTCTCATTACGCCAAGCGTTGACGTATAGCCTGCCTTCATATAATCTGAAGATCCGTAATTTGCAGCCGGGTTAATCTCACTAATTTCAGAATCTGACGCGCCTGTATAAGATGAAACGCCTTCGCAAAAGGATATATTATTCAAGACCACCGTTACTGTCGCTGTTGCCGTTACCGTCGCTGTTGCCGTTACCGTTGCTGTTACAGTTATAGTCGGCGTTATCGTTGTCATTGTTTCAGGCTCAGTTGACGGCGGTGCCGAAGGATTTGATTTGGAACACGAAACAACTGAAATTACTGCCATTATTGCCGCCATAGAAAATATCAGCATTTCTTTTTTCATTATTACCTCCAAATTTTTTAATTTTTCTGATTATATTCCCAGCAGAATTATAATTAACATAAATTTTCCGATGTGTCAAACGGCAATAAGAAATCATTAACGTTTGCTTTATCCCGCCCTCATGACATTAAGTATCACTTTAACAATCGTGTCTTTTTCCGCAGGGGCGCTGATTGCGGTTAAAAGCGTAAGCGAGGCAAGCGCGCCGTTGCTTATAGAGGCGCTGCCGTCAGATTTATATAGCAGGTTGTTTTTTGCAAGGTAATATAAAAACAGAATGGCCGCAATACGCTTATTGCCGTCGGCAAACGGGTGGTCTTTTACGGCAAAATACAATAAATGCGCAGCTTTTTCTTCGGCTGTGGGGTAAACATCTTTGCCTGAAAAAGACTGGTTTACCGCGCCAAGCAGGCTTTTAAGTTTATCCCCTTTTCCTTTGCCAAACAGACCGGATGCCTTCTTATGTTTTATATATTCCTGCTTTGCTTTATCAATCTGGATTAACGCGTCTTCGTATGTAAGTTCATATTCCTGTTTCTTTTTACCGCCTGCCTTAAGCTTCATGTCATCATAATTCTGAAGAATATTAAGAGAACCTGCAAAACCGTTTATGACATTAATTAGTTCAGCTTCAAGGCCTTTGAAGTTTTCGTCGTTAACAGACCTTGCAAGGATACTAATAGTTGACCGCAATTCATCAAGTGCTTTTGATGTCTCTTTCAGCCTTCTTTCGTTTATTGAATAACCTTTAATAATATGCTGTTTAAGAACATTTGTGGCCCATATCCTGAACTGAACACCGGCAGCGGATTTTACCCTGTACCCGACCGATATAATCATATCAAGATTATAATGCGCGACATCATAAGTTTTACCGTCAGAAGCAGTTGTCGCAAAATTTGCGACAACTGAATCACGTGACAATTCGCCGTCATTTATAACATTATTTATGTGCTTAAATATTACCTTTTTGTCCCTTCCAAAAAGCGCTGACATCTGCGAAGCATTAAGCCATACATTATCATTCTGTAGTTTAACTTCTATTTCAAACGGGCCATTACCCGGCTTAAAAGTTTCAATCTTACCATAAGCAGCCGGTTCTTCATCACTGACAATAAATTCATCCGCTTCAGATGATGGTATTGCGTAATCCCTGCCCGCTTTTTTTGCTTTTATCTGCCCCTTTTTTACCTTCTTATAAACCGCAATGCGGCTTATATTCATTAATTTTGCAAGTTCCGGTATGCTGTAAAATTCCTTCTTTTCCATACACCCTCCGTGTTAACTTAATCTGCAGGTTAACCTATGTTAACTTATCAATAAGTTAACATAACCGGAGTAAAAAATCAATGTCAGATTGCGGCAAATTTACGCTTTTTTATTACCTGGCGCAGTATCAGTAATAATAAAAATCCTCCGCCCAGTAAACACCGCTGGCTGTGGCCCCTATATAATTGGATGTTAAATGCACCGACAATTTTATCCTGACCTGCGGCTGATGCGCGTATACAACGTTTTCCGGTGTGCTGCCGTTGATGCTTACGGTATAATTATTCCCCGATACATGTTTAACCTCAAAATTAATCTGACTGCCTTCAAAATGAAACGCGGCGTATTCATAAAATTTCTCCGTAAATCCGTCCTGCGAATTGCCTGTTTCCAACGTAAACATACAATAATCAGAGATTGCAGCGCCGCTGAATCCATAATAAAAAATACGGCCTTTAAATGCTTTCGTACCGTCAGGGCATTTTGACGTAATTGAAGTTATTGTATCAGTACCCAGCACTGTTGTTTTTGCCCTTAACTCAATCATACCAGGAAATACCTTGATTGTGCTTTCCGATCCTATAATCTGGGCATCCCATTTGGCCGGATCAGGCGCAGGCGCTTCAATAAGAGGGTCGTAAACAATATATACGGGCAAAGTGGCGGTAGCCGTGCATGTCACGGTTGCTGTAACTGTCCTTGTCGCGGTAATGGTAATAGTAGCGGTAGGCGTGATTGTCATTGTGGATGTATGGGTAAAAAGCGCGGCAAGCGCCGTTGACGTGCAGGCCGCTTCATATGTCTGCGTTGCCCTGGCAGAATCAGATATTTTTATTATCTCCGTTACTGTCATCATTGGGCCGTCAGGATTTGGCATTGTAGGGGCTGCTGTTTTTTTACATCCGATAAACGGTAGGATAAAAGCGGATAAGGCAAGCATTAAGACAATAACTTTTTTCATTCTATATAACTCCTGTTATCGTATTGCGCCTTCCCCTATTGTCTTAAGCGCTTTTTGTATTATACAATAACCGGCCTGCCCTTTAAAACATATAAATACAAACGCCCTGTCGGGGGCCTGACCCCAAACAGGGCGTTTAAAATATTACGCGTCCGCTTATTTTAGTATTATAAAACTTGAAATTCCGCTTGCGGATTTTTTGCCGGTTTTATCCTCTGCTGTTATCACAAAATAATAACTGCCGGACGCAAGATTTGAAAGCACTTCAGCAGGCACTTCCATTGTCCTGACACCGGGCCATGCCGAGCCGTCAAAAGTAAATTCTTTAACGCAGCGCAGAGACTGAGTGTATACCTTAACGCTGACACTGCTGTGCCCGCGGGTGAAAACAGCCCTTAACCTGAAAGGCGTTCCAATTTCAGGATTATACGGGTTTGGGAATACAAATTCATCCGTAATTTTAAGGTCTTTTGACCCTTCCGGCGTTAACGTCGGCGTTGGAGTAAACGTGTTTTCCGGAGTATTTGTGTGCGTTGCCGTATTCTCCGGGGTGTATGTTGATGTATGTGTCGCGGTAAAAGTATTGCTTGGCGTATGCGTTAAGGTTTCCGTATATGTAAAAGTATGCGTAGGAGAGTTTGTAGCCGTATTCGTGTTTGTAAACGTATGCGTCGCGGAATACGTTGACGTAAATGTGAATGTTGCCGCCGGAATATTGGTAGCCGTATCCGTGGCTGTATGTGATGCCGTATGCGTATCCGTGGGTGTATATGTATTTGTTATTGTATTCGTAAACGCCCCTGTCGGCAGGTCAGTCGCCGTATGCGTCGCGGTAAATGAAGGCGTATGCGTTGATGTAAGCGTGTGCGTATCTGTCGCCGTATCAACAGGCGTATATGTAAACGTTTCTGTCGGTAAATTTGTAGCCGTGTCTGTCGCCGTGAATGTGTGGGTGAAAGTCGGCGTATTTGTCGCGGTGTCCGTGAACGTATAGGTCTGTGTATTTGTAGGCAGCGGCACGCCTATTGCCAGATTATTGCTTGTAACAGCGCCGCTTGTAACCGGCCATGTGCCCACAGCATCAATACCGTCCGCGCTTGCCTGCAATGTCACAAGCCCCTGCGATGCCGCGGTATATGTCCATGTAAACGAAGCGGTTCCTCCCACCGGTATGGTTACCGCTATAGACGGGCCTGAAACCAGCGTCACGCTTCCCGTACCGGCAGGCGTAATGCCTGAAGGCAATACATCAGAGGCGGTTCCGGTACCTGTGTTTTCAACCCGCATTATTACAGTGATGGTATCGCCGGTATTAACGGTGTCCGGAGAAATATTTATTACAGCTGTCAGGTACGCCCCTGTTGTTGCCGTAGGCGTAGGCGAATCCGTTGAAGTAAGCGTAACTGTAACTGTTGGCGTAATGGTAGTTGTTATAGTCCTTGAATTTGTGGGGCTTGGTGTTATTGTCCGTGTAGCTGTAAATGTGGGAGTATCCGCCTGCTTTGTATTTGTAACCGTGGCAGTGGATGTCCTTGTCGCAGTCAGAGACCAGTAAGGCGTGTTTGTAATTGTTGCCGTGCGCGTGGCTGTATTGGTTAACGGAATAACCGCCGTTGATGTCCTTGTAGCCGTGGCTGTTATTGTCCTTGTGGCTGTCCTTGTTGCTGTCCTTGTATATGTGCGCGTAAAAGTCTTTGTATAAGTCGCGGATTGTGTATATGTGGGCGTATTAGGCTGAACAGAATAACCAACAATTGAAATAGCGTTAAACAGCGCGCCGTCAACAGACGCGCTTGAAGTTATGTCAAGCCTGCCGTCAGACACTGTTACAATTTCCGTTACGTCATACGCGGTTTTTGCGCCAGCCGCGACGATAAGATCCAGGTTATCCACTACAGTTGCGCCTTCAATCATTACATCAAAAACCCTTGAACCCGTCCCGGTAAAATACATCTCCGCGAATTTTAACGTAACCTGATAAGTGCCGTTGGGCAGTGTAAACCTGTAGGTGGGGCTTCCCCACCTTTCAAACTGGTAAAGCGTGTCGTCCGTGGTCCCGGCTACGCCATTGGCTGAATTATCCGCGGCTCCGCCGCCGCCTTCATATCCCCACGAGCCTGTCGTAAACGCCTTGTCTGCCTGCCATATCTTTCCGGCGCCGTCAGTATACTGCGCGCCGCCGCAGTTTACGCGCATTTCATAAGCGGGCGTGGGCGTATGAGTAAAAGTGGGTATTGACGGATCCCATGTGGGCGTATTGGTAGGCGGCGAACATCCGCCGGCTGCCACTGTTTTAAGCGCGGCAGGCGCGTTTATAAGCACCACATCGTCAATCCACAGGTCATAATTGTATGGCGCGCCGTCCTGCCCTTCTGTCTGCCACTGTATTGTATCCACAGCAGCAAGCGCCATGGCTTTTGTAACTGTTTTATCGCCCCAGCCCTCCTGTGAAAATAACAGGCTTGAAAAATCAACTGTTACTTTCTGCCAGGAAGTTCCCGCTGTAAATACATAACCGTACATATCTTCATCCAGTTTTCCGCCGAATGCCTGCGGCGAATTAATTTTTAACCTGAAATCCCTGGTTGCGCTGCTTTTGCACCAGAAGCTTATTCCGGTTGCCGAACTTATGTTAACAGGGCCTTCCGGTTCCTTTAAAGGAAGCCCAAGCCCGGTAAAACCGTAAAGGAATGTGGTTGTAACCACGCCGGTAATACGGGCGGCGTAATCACCCGCGCCGTTTCGTCCCGGCGCCTGCATATAGAATTTCTGAACCGGTTTGCCTAAATCTTCCCAATGATCCTTTGACCATGGAACTATCTGAGAGTTTCCATGCGGATTGGCCACACAGTCCTTATCAGTACAGTCGTTACTGTCATCGTATGAATACCAGTACGTACAAACATTGCTGGTGTCATCCCCGTCTGTCATATTATCCAGGCGCAGGTCATTTACGCCTATGGTGGCTGTGGGTTCCGGCCCGTTTACAGTCGGGGTGGCAGTAGGTGTCGGTATAAAACACGTGCCAAAATTATCAGCCGGGCTTGAAATTTTTCCCAAAACATAAGAACCTGTCGGTTTAAGCGATGACCAGTTATTGGAAGTACACGCCCCTACATTCAGCATGCCTGAAGATTCCGGAGCCTCTGACCAGGACCATCCGCACCAGCTTATTTTATTCGTCTGCATAATGCTTAAGAACTGATCCGCCACGGTATAGTTTGTATTTCCCTGACCTGATGCCTCTGTCGCGCCCCACTCGGTAACAAATATGGGCAGGCGTCCCACATAGTCTGAAAGCATGTTTGTGGAGTGTGTTGCGGCGTAAAAGTGAAAAGTGTACATGATATTTGAATATGAAAGTTTATTATTAACGACATCATTCCCCAGCTGTGACCAGTTTGGCGTTCCAACTATTATAACAGCATCAGGGTCAATGTTTCTTATAAGAGGAATTATTACATTCGCATAAGCCCTGATGTTTGTCCATGAACCGTCGCCGTTTTTGTAGTTTGGTTCATTGCATATTTCATAGATTACATTCTTCCTGTCCTTGTGGGCAGTTGCCATATCTGTCCAGAACTGCCGCGCATATATCAGATTTACATTCGGATTGGATTCCTCCATTACGTGCCAGTCTATCAGGGCGTATATCCCGTTTTCCTCGCACAACTGAACAAGATTGTTGACCTGTGCCGTAAATCCGCTTGGGTTTGATATGTAACCCAATATGGGATCAGCATCCGGATAAACCGCAATTCTGAAAATATCAATTCCGGCGGTATTTGCAAGATAAGTAATGGCTGATTCTGTCGCGCAGCAGTAATCCATACAGCTTGCAAAACCATACCATTGAAGCCCATGGCTGGAAACACCGCGCAGCTGTACCGCGGTGCCGCATTGATTAACAAGCTGGTTCCCCGAAACACTCAGCTGCCCGTTTTGTGATAACGGAGTGGCATATATTAAGGAAGATAACAGCAGAAACATACCTGCCATAAATATCATTGCATTAAATTTCGTATTCAAAACAGTTTTTCTTATCATAAAACCCCCCATCTTTGGCGCAGCTATTAAACCGTTTAACCAAAGTGTTAAAAAAGGAATTTAATTAACTTTCATTGATTTTAATACAATAAATCTAAGTGTCAAGGAAATATTTGGGTGTTGTCTGCTTTTTAGCAAAAATGAAAATGTCCGCTTTTACCCCCCTTTCATTTTCACCCCTGATAATCCTTACAAATCATCAGGTTTCGGCACTGATACCAGTCTGCACGGAATAAAAACCTATTCTTTCTTCTGTTCCGCTTTTGGCGAAAGCAGGTACCCTAAACCCGCGCCTAAAATTCCGCCTATTACCGCGCCTGTACTGCCATACGAATTGGCTGTCTGCAGACTTTGCGAATTGCCGATGCCAATAAATACCCTTGTAAGGCCGCCCGCAAACACTCCCAGAAAACCGCCAAGTATTGTATCTGTTAAATTTACAATTACTTGCTGACCGCCATGCACTTCAGTCTGCGTTTCCCCGCTATCAGACCTCCCCGGGCTGCCGGCGCATCCCGCAAATAAAATAAAACATAAAATTACGGCTGCAATTTTCTTCATCCCAACCCTCTCATTTTTATTTATTATGCGGATGTAAAGACAGCTTAACCCGCACATCCCCGAACAAATTTTATTTTTCCCCCAATAACATTAACCCTTAATAAGTATCAAGTCCTGAATCATTCTCCGTTGCCGATAACTGTCTTTGTTTTCTGCTTTCAAGTTCCGGCGTGGGAAAATTTCAAAATAATCAGTATTCCGGAGTTATGACCCTTACCCTTTTATCCGGATAATGTTTTTTATTACGTGTTATAAGGGGTATATTTCTCTTTAATGCGGTTGCGGCTATCAGGCAGTCATACAATTCTAAAGTATGCCCTTTTGACCTGCGTTTTATATCAAGGCCAATTTCAGCTGTTTCTTTTTCAACACCAACCGTTTTAAAAGCATTTAAAAACATCAGTGTTTTTTCATCTTCATGTTCTCTCATTCCAAACAGTATTTCACCATAGGTAATAACGCTTATCATGTTTTCCATACCGGAATATTTTAATACGGCTTCTTTTGCCCCGGGCTTCCCCCTCAGGATATCAATTAAAACATCCGTATCAAATAACGGCATTAAATTTTTCTGCCTTTTCGCATCTTTCTTATATAATTATCAGTTCCGTTTTTAAGTTCGGGATGTTTTTTATCACTCCAGGCGCCATAACCCGACTCAATATCTTCTGAAAAATGCTGTGCTTCAATATATTTTTCTATCGCCTCTGTAACTATTGTGGAAAAATTGGTTTTTTTCCGTTTTATAATAGGAACAAGGGAATCCATAACAGATTTTTCAAGCCTTAATGCCTTCAGCTGCGTTTTCATACCATCCTCCTTTTTTATCTATATATAAGTATATCAAAGAAATGTGATTATGTATAACAAAAAATATAAATTGTTATACATAAGAGAAAGGCAATAATTACTTCCACTTTCAAGGTACGGCGCCAATTATTCTTTATGGGTTTCTTTGATAAGTTTTATGTTCACTTCCGGGCTTCCCGGCGGGCCCTGCGGCCCTCTGTATTTCACCCCGGCGCCGTCTGAAATTCTAAACCAGAAATCCGCGCTCCAAAACGCAGATAAAAAACCTGTCATTCTCATTTCCACTTTTACTGTTTCCGTCGGTTTTCCAAGAACATCAATTATTTCATTTCCTTTTTTCTCCAGTTTCATGTTAAAAACTTCGTAATCAAAAGGCCTTACCATTGCGAATTCCTGTGATTTCTCTTTTGACAGTGCAAAACCGCCGCCCTGGACAAATACATACTGATAAAGAGGTTTGCCCTCTTCAGACTTAACCGTTTTGCTTATGCTGTTTCCTTTAAAAACCCCCAGGGAAAAAATATCATTTCCCGCCCTTTCCGTTTTCATGTGAATATTGTTTTTATCGTCATCTGTTGTAAACCGCAAAGTTTCGCCGTCAGGAGTGTTTACAGCGGTTGTTGTAACGCCGTCAATATTATTATATAAATATGTATACCCGCCGCGTTTATCAATTATCCATATACTGTCAGATGTTTTTTCACCTACCGTGACATCAAACAGGTATTCATCCGCCGCCGGCAGGGATATTACCGCAATCATAATTAATATAAATACAAAGACAAATTTTCTCATCATTTAAACCTCCGCCGTTTTATTAATAATTTCTCTTAGAATCGAAGTAATCCAATACCGCGCCTTAACTTAAGACATTATACAAAAAACTATCATATTTAAAAGGCAGTTTATTTGAGAACATGTAAATAACGCATTTTTACGTAATTAAGTTGTTTCCCCTGCCGTATTATGAAACAAATGTACAAACCGTATTATTTCCCAACAATTATGCATTTGGCTATATTTCATTTGCGATTATTCTATTAAAGTCATGAGTCAAGGCACGGTGTCGGGTTATTCTTCTTTAACTTATTTCCAGAAATTCTGCCGGTGTTACCACTCTGGTATTCCCATATTTTTTTCCCGGGAAATGTTTTATGTTTCCTGTTATTATAAAATCCGCGCCGCCCGAAACAGCCGCCGCTATGAAAATAATGTCATCTTCCGGCACGTTGTCATGAAACCCGGACGAATCAACGCATTCAAAAACATCTTTTCCCATAAAAAAAAGAAATGCATTCAGATCTGCGGCCGAAAACCCGAACTTCTTCCTGCTCAGTACGCCCTTATACTCTTCAAGCACCGCTTTGCTTACAACCGGAGATATCCTGCCGTCAAAAACCATCTGCATAACCTGCGAAGGTTTTCCTCCGGGGCTTAACAGAGCGGATACAAGTACATTAGTATCAATTACCGCCTTTATCATTTAATTTTTTTACGGGCGCTTCTTTTATCCGCCCTGTATTCCTGAATTTCTTTAAGCCCTTCTTTTTCCCCGATACCCCCGTGCTCAACCTTTTTCTGCATTCTTCCAAACGCTGCCGCAGCTTTAATTTTCATAGCCTCATTTACCACAAACTCAAAATTATCCTCATTAATAGGCAGCATATAGGCTATGGGTTTTCCGTTCAGGGTTAAAACGCTGTCTTCCCTGCTAATTATCTGCCTTGTTTTTTTATTTTTCACGGCCAGATCCCGTACTGTTATGAACTTCATCTTCACCCTCCTTCGGTTCGTTATTTATCTGTTGTAATAATAGTATAACATATGTTTGACAGTTATACAACAATTTGGAAAAAGGAAAAACCTGCAATACAAAAAAACAGAAATGTTACCGGGCCTTGAAATCAGAAAGTATCCCCCCATGCCTGCCGTTTGTTATTGCCATAATCAAGTCACAAATCAGGCTCTGATAATATGTTAAGTGTTCAATAAAATGCACGTGGGTTCCAAACATTTGTTAAAATAGTTATGTCGAGTAACTAAAACAAAGGAGGAATCCCACATGCATTATGTCGGTGTTGATTTGCACAAAGAACAGTCTTGGTT